>JANQKX010000313.1 GCA_028280915.1 Kiloniellaceae bacterium | reverse complement strand
GGCCTCGGTATACCGCATGGCCGCTTGAAGCGGGTCACCAGCGACGCCCTCTTGGAAGACATCGACAAGGACACGGTCGATTTCCAGGACAACTACGACGAAAGCACCGTGGAGCCCGTGGTGCTGCCGGCGCGCTTTCCCAATCTGCTGGTCAACGGCGCCGGCGGCATCGCCGTGGGCATGGCGACCAACATCCCGCCCCATAACTTGGGCGAGGTCATCGATGCCTGCTGCGCCTTGATCGATCAGCCGGATATCTCCATCGACGGCCTGATGCAGCATGTGCCCGGCCCCGATTTTCCAACCGGCGGAATCATCCTGGGGCGTGGCGGGATTCGCGACGCCTATCACACGGGCCGGGGCTCCATCCGCCTGCGCGGGCGGGCCGAGATCGAGGAAATCCGCAAGGACCGTTTCGCCATCGTGGTGAGCGAGGTGCCCTATCAGGTCAACAAGGCCAAGATGCTGGAGCGTATTGCCGAGCTGGTGCGGGACAAAACCATCGAGGGCATTGCCGACCTGCGGGACGAAAGCGACCGCCAGGGCATCCGCATGGTGGTCGAGCTGCGCCGGGACGCGGAGCCGGACGTGGTGCTGAACCAGCTCTACCGCTTCTCGGCCCTGCAGGGCTCCTTCGGCGCCAACATGCTGGCCCTCAACCAGGGCCGGCCCGAGCTGATGGACCTGAAGGCCATCATCGCCGCCTTTGTCGCCTTCCGCGAGGACGTGATCACCCGGCGCACGGTTTATGAATTGGGCAAGGCGCGGGACCGGGCCCATTTGTTGGTGGGCCTGGCCATCGCCGTGGCCAATATCGACGAGGTCATCGCCCTGATCCGCGCCGCCGCCAACCCGGTGGTGGCCCGCGAGGAATTGATGGCTCGGGCCTGGCCGGCCGAGCAGGTGGCGCCCCTGATCGCCCTGATCGACGAGCCCGGCCGGGGCATCGCCGAGGACGGCACCTATCGCCTGTCCGAGGCCCAGGCCAAGGGCATCCTGGAATTGCGCCTGCAGCGCCTGACCGGCCTGGAGCGGGAAAAGATCGCCCAGGAGTTGGAGGAGATCGCCGGGCTGATCCGGGAGTACCTGGAGATCCTGAGTTCCCGCGACCGCCTGATGGAGATCCTGCGGGCCGAGTTGGTGGATATCAAGGAGCGCTTCGCCACGCCGCGGCGCACGGAGATCGCCGAGCTGGAGTTCGAGCAGGACGACGAGGACCTGATCCAGCGCGAGGACATGGTGGTGACCGTGACCCACGGCGGCTACATCAAGCGGGTGCCCCTCAGCGCCTACCGGGCCCAGCGCCGCGGCGGCAAGGGCCGCGCGGGCATGACCATGCGGGACGAGGATTTTGTCAGCAAGGTCTTTGTCTGTAGCACCCACACGCCGGTGTTGTTCTTTTCCTCCCGGGGCATGGTCTACCGGCTGAAGGTCTACCGCCTGCCCACGGGCACGCCCCAGGCCCGGGGCAAGGCCCTGGTCAACCTCTTGCCCTTGCAGGAGGACGAGGTGATCACCACCTTCATGCCCATGCCCGAGGACGAGGCCTCCTGGGATCAGATGTACGTCATGTTCGCCACCACCAGCGGCGGCATCCGGCGCAACAAGCTGTCCGATTTCACCAGCGTGCGGGCCAACGGCAAGATCGCCATGAAGCTGGAGGAAGAAGACGGCAAGCTGGTGGCCGTGCACACCTGCGGCGAAAAAGCCGACGTGCTCATGGCAACCGCCAAGGGCAAGAGCATTCGTTTCCCGGCCGATGACGTGCGGGTCTTCAAGGGGCGCGCCTCCAGCGGCGTGCGCGGCATCAAGCTGGCCGCGGACGACCGGGTGATCTCCATGTCCATCCTGGAAGACGCTGGCGCGGTAAGCACCGAGGAGCGGGATCAGTACCTGCGCTACGCCAGCGCCCGGCGCCGGGCCGAGACGGCCGAGGAGGGCGAGAACGGCAACGGCGCGGAAGAGGTGGAGATCAATTTGTCCCAGGCCCGCCTGGACGAGTTGGCCGAGCGGGAGCAGTTCATTCTCTCCGTTTCCGCCGACGGCTATGGCAAGCGCAGTTCGGCCTACGAGTATCGCATCACCAAGCGCGGCGGGCAGGGGATCGGCAACATGGACCTGAGCCGGGGCACCGGCGCCGGCTCCGAGGTCATGGCGGCCTTTCCCATCGACCGCAGCGATCAGATCGTCCTGGTCACCGATGGGGGCAAGCTGATCCGTAGCCCGGTGCACGACGTGCGGATCGCCGGACGCACGACCCGGGGCGTGCGTTTGTTCCGCATCGGCGAGGACGAAAGGGTGGTCTCGGTGGCGCGCCTGGAAGATGACGAAAGCGATGATGAAGAAAACGGCGACATGGAAAACGGCGACGTCCAGGCTGGCGCCCCCGATGAAACGGAGGGCGGGCCCGGGGGCGATGAGCCCGAGGGGAATGAACCAAGTGGGAAGTGAAGCGGAGCTTTGGGTCCGGCGCGCGTTGGCGGACCGCCCATGACCAGCGGGCAAAAAGCGCCCCTGATCGGGGTTTATGCCGGCACCTTTGATCCCATCACCAATGGGCATTTGGACATTATCGGCCGCGCCGCGCGGGTGGTGGATCACTTGATCATCGCCGTGGCCACCAATCCGGGCAAGGGCCCCTTGCTGTCCTGCGAACAGCGGGTCGCTTTGGTCAGCGCGGAGCTGAAGC
>JANQKX010000174.1 GCA_028280915.1 Kiloniellaceae bacterium | reverse complement strand
CGTGCCGATGGTGCCGTGGCCGCACATGGGCAAACAGCCGCTGGTCTCGATAAACAAGACGCCGATGTCGCAGTCCGCCCGCTCCGTGGGGTAAAGAATGGCGCCGGACATCATGTCATGGCCCCGGGGCTCGAACATGAGACCCCGGCGAATCCAGTCATAGCGGGCCAGAAAGTCCTGCCGCCGCGCGCTCATGGTGCTGCCCCGCAGCACGGGCCCGCCGGCGGCCACCAAACGGACCGGGTTGCCGCAGGTATGGCCGTCGACGCAAAAAAAGGTATTTGGCCGAAGGCTCTGTGCGGATTGATCTTTTGGTGGTACCTTTTCCATCTTGGCAGTATGTTCCCGTGATACGCCCTCTGGCAACACAGATGTGCCGGGCCTCCCGCCGGGGGGCCCGTGAGGAGGGCCGCGTATTGCAGAGCAACAATCCCGCGGATTGCCGTCGTGGCCATTTGATCACCTGTTGTTGGATTTTTTATGTTGGAAGTGGAAGAATCAGCCGAAAACGATGCCCCGGCGGACCTTCTGGCCCCGGACGAGCCGGCCCCCTTCGAGGTGCGCAATGTCACCGGCCGGGCGCCCGTGATCCTGATTTGCGACCATGCCAGCCGCTATGTGCCGCGGGCCCTGAACAACCTGGGCCTGGATGAAGCGGCCTTGCGCCGGCATATCGCTTGGGACATCGGCATCGGCGAGGTTACCCGCAAGCTCTCTGATTGCTTGGACGCCCCGGCGGTGCTCAGCGGATTTTCCCGCCTGGTCATCGATCCCAACCGAATCCTCGGCCATGCTGAATCCATCCCCGCGGTCAGCGACGGGCAGGTGGTGCCCGGCAACCAGAACCTGAGCAGCCGGGCCCGTGCCGCCCGCACCAAGGCCTTTTTCGAGCCCTATCACGCGGCGGTGGAAGCGACCTTGAGCGCCATGGATCGCCCCGGATTTACGCCGGCGGTTCTATCCATGCATTCCTTCACCCCGGTGATGGATTCCTTCGAGCGGCCGTGGAAAATCGGCATCTTGTGGAACCAGGACCCCCGCCTGCCCCTGCCGCTCATCGATAAGCTGCGCGCCCTGGGCATCACCGTGGGCGATAACGAGCCTTATAGCGGCCGGGACCAGCACGGCTATACCCAGCAGGTGCACGCGGATGCCCATGGCTTCGCCAATGCCCTGATCGAGGTGCGGCAGGATCTGATCGATACCCATCGCGGGATCGATGCCTGGGTGGAGATCCTGGAAGGGGTTATCCGGGAGGTGCTGCGGGAACCCGCGCTTTTCATCCCGCCGGCCGCTGGCTAAGCTTGGGCCAAGCGGGAGCGAAATCGCTCTACAACGGCAAAAGCGGCGCGGGCCATGGGGAAAAACCGGCGCAGGGAGGGGCAAATGGTACACGGACTGATAAAGGAGCCGCCGTTCAGTATCGGCATCGAGGAGGAATACCTCCTGGTCGATCCCAAAACCCGCGACTTGGTGGTCGATGCGCCCGACGACCTCATGAAGACCTGCGAAAAGCGCCTGGAAGGGCGGGTCAGCCCCGAATTCCTGCAGTCCCAGATCGAGGTCGGCACCAGCAAGTGCGACACCATCAAGCAGGCGGCCGACGAATTGGTCTTGCTGCGCTCCACCGTCGCGGAGGTGGCGGCCGACCACGGCTTGGCGATCATCGCCGCCTCGACCCACCCCTTTGCCGCCTGGGACGTGCAAAAGCATACCCCCAAGAGCCGCTATGATACCCTGGCGCGGGATATGCAGGCGGTGGCGCGGCGCCTGTTGATCTGTGGCATGCACGTGCACGTGGGCCTGGATGATGATGAGCTGCGCATCGATCTGATGCAGCAGATCAGCTATTTCCTGCCCCACTTGCTGTGCCTTTCCACTTCGTCGCCCTTCTGGAAGGGGGAAAACACCGGCCTGAAGTCCTATCGCCTGGCCGTTTTTCAGGAGTTGCCGCGCACGGGCCTGCCCCAGTCCTTCGACAGCTATGTGGAATACCAGCGCCATTTACAGGTGCTGGTCTCTGCCGGCGTCCTCGAGGACGGCTCCAAGCTGTGGTGGGACGTGCGCCCCTCGGTGCGTTTTCCCACCCTTGAGGTGCGCATCGCCGATGTGTGCACCCGCGTGGAGGACAGCGTCACCATCGCTGCCCTCTACACCAGTCTCTTGCACATGCTCTATTCCCTGAAGCGCAACAACAAGCGCTGGCGGGCCTATTCCAACATGCTGATCCAGGAAAACCGCTGGCGTAGCCAGCGCTACGGCTTCGACGAGGGCTTGATCGACTTCGGCATCGGCCAGATCGTGCCCTACGCGGATCTCTTGGAGGAACTGTTGGAACTCTGCCGGGAATCCGCCCTGGCCCTGGGCTGCCTGGATCAGGTGAAAGTCGCCCGGGACATCTTGACCCGGGGCACCAGCGCCCATCGCCAGGTGGCCATTTTTGACGAGGCCCTGGCCCGCGGCGCCGACAAGAAGGAGGCCCTGAACGAGGTGGTGGACGACCTGATCAAAGAAAGCGTGCCCAAATAGGAGTGGCGCCTGCGATCGCGACCCACTTGCCCGAAGGTCCCAGTGCTCCAACATAATAAGGCGCCCAGACAAAGGAATCAGGGCCCATTGGGAAAATTAGAGGAATGTAAGCATGGACAAGCCGACACAGACCGAATTGGAAGCCGCGGCCTTTCGCCGCTTGGTCAACCACCTGCGCGATCGCACCGACGTGCAGAACATCGACCTCATGAACCTGGCCGGCTTTTGCCGCAACTGCCTCTCCAAGTGGTACCGGGCCGCCGCCGAGGACCGGGGCCAGGCCATGGACCTGGAAGAAGCCCGGGAAATCGTCTACGGCATGCCCTACGGCGAATGGAAGGACAAATTCCAGGCCGAGGCCAGCAAGGAGCAACTGGCCGCCTACGAGGAAGCCAAAAAGAACCTGCACGACTGACCGGGCCCGGCGATCCGTCGGGCGCCACCTAGTATCCAGTCCTTGTGGATAAGTTTTGCCGCTCTTGGGGCCTCGGGGCCATTGCCATGGTATGGCCGGGGCGATAGTCTGCGCGGCCCTTAGGACGGTACAACAAGCAAACTGGAGAGTGCAGAATGGCTGATGTGGGCGGCATCGGAGCGGATCGATTGCGGTCCTTCATCGAACGGATCGAGCGTCTGGAAGAGGAAAAGGCAGCCCTGACCGCCGATATCCGCGAGGTCTACGCGGAAGCCAAGGGCGAGGGCTTCGACGCCAAGATCATGCGCCAGATCGTGCGCCTGCGCAAAATGGACAACAACGACCGCCAGGAACAAGAGGCCATCCTGGACCTCTACAAGGCCGCGCTCGGTATGGCGGAATAGGAGGCCACACCACCTTTCCCAAATCCTCATGGATGATCCCGAGGGCTCAAGCTGCGTTGCCATCGGGTCCTGACCGCGATGGACGGATTCCCAGTTGGCCGAAATCCCGGTCGGTCGGCTTCGGCTATGTGCCGTTTGGGCCTTCCGACCGGCTTCGGCCCAATCGGGGGATCGCACGGATGAAGGCCAGTTCGGCCAGCAGTTCCACCATGGTCTGCGTGACGATCACCGCCGGCAGGACCGGGATGGCGCCGGGCACGGCCAGGGCCAGGGGCAAAACCACCAGGGAGTTGCGGGTCCCGGCGCTAAACGCGACCGCCCGCCCGGCCGGCGCCTCCAGGCGGAAGGCCCGGGCCACGGCCCAGCCCAAAAGCGGCGCCAGGGCCGCGAAGGCCAGGTAAACCGGCACCACGGGCAGGGCGGCGCGCCAGGCCTGCCCCAGCTCCGGCACCACGCCCGCCGCGATCATGAGCAGGACAAGGGCGGTGGCGGGCACGGGCAAGAGGTCCAGCGCTGCGTTCACCCGCCGGCCGGCACCGCTCCGCGCCGCCCAAGCCTGAACCAGCCCGGCGAGAACCAGCGGGATCACGATCAGATACAAAAAGGCCTGGAGAAAAGGCCCCGGCCGCACCAGGGCGGCGGCCTCCTGGTCCAGGAAGATCCCCAGATAGAGGGGCAAAAGCGCCATCTGGGCAATCAGCAAGGCAGGGGTCGCCGCCAGCAGCAGCCGCGCATCCGCGCCGCCCAAGCGCGAGAAGGTCACCACGTAGTCGATGCAAGGCGTGAGCAGGACCAGCAGAACCCCCAAGACCACCAGGGGATCGTCGGGAACCGCCAGCAACAAGAGGCCCACAAGACAAGGAATCGCGACGAAATTGGCCGTCATCAAGGCCGCCAAAAAGCGATACCGCTTAAGGGCCTGTCCCAATTGGGCGAGGGGCACCTGAAGGAAGGTGACAAACAACATGAAACCCAGCGCCGGATCGAGGACGTGCAACAGCCCCTCGGTCCCCGTCACCAAAAACGCCAAGACGACCCCGGCCGCCACGGCCGCGAAATAAACCGCGATCTGGCGCCCTTCCAACCAGTCCTTCAAAGGCCGCATCCCTTTTCTCGAACACGTGACCGCTCAGCAACAATTTAACCCCAGCCTGGTGAGCAATCAGCCTAAACTTCAGGTTCGGAAAGAAAGGCGCTGGTCGCGGCGGAATACTCCGCCTTGGGAGTGACAGCCCGTTGCAGATAGTCGCGTGCTTCCTGGCTTTCGGGAAGATCGCTGTTGGCCAGGGCGCTTATGAGTCTGATCTGCTCAATGTGATCGCGCCGCCTCTCAGCTAAAATAGCTCGGTTGATGCCCAGCATATCGATGGTTGATTGGCCGCGCGGGCTATCATTTTTTGCAAACAGATACTCTTGGCGAAAGCCGATATGCGCCGAGGGGTCATCCTTGCCAGGGTCGAGGAAGAGCGGTTTTTCCCGCGCCACATCCGTTCTGTGGCTACGGGCCCGGCGGGACGGGTTTTCGAGGGGAAAGAGATCCTTTTTGAAGCGCTGATTGCAGATCTGGCAGGCCAGAAAGAGGTTCTCCCACTGGTAGGCAAGCCAGTAATAGCCGGGATAGCTTTGTTCATCGTCCATGTCCTGGCGCCAGGCGCCCTTGGGGCGGAAGTGCTCCACATCTCCGTAAGAAATGTGGGAGATTTTAGACTCGCAAAATGCGCATTTGTCGTGTTGAGCTTTTTTCAGAGCTGACTTCACGGTTGTGGTGCCATAAATGCCCGAGCTGAACTCGAACTTCTTACTGCCGTCTCGGTACTTGCGCGGCGAAGAGTCGTAGAGCGCCTCGTCGCTTTTTCTCTGAACCTGCCCCCGCTCGCGGAGAGTTTTAGGTGGGGTTGCAGGTTTTTTAACCGGTATCACACTTTCACTCGCCCGCTTGTTTGAGCCGCTCGGCGGCACGGCGAATGATGTCCATGGCCTCCATGTCGGCTGCGGTTTCACCAGCGGGCAGGGCTTCCATTTGTGCATCCAACTCGGCCAGCCTTTTCTTATCGGCGGCGGAGAGTTTGCTTTTGGTGAGCAAAGCTTTGCGTTCCGAAATCAGTGCCGCATATTGGGGCGGCCGGGCTGTCTCCAGGCCAAAGAGATCGCTGGTCAGGATCTGATCGATGCGCCAGCCCTGCACGCCCTTCAGGCTTTGATCGATCACCACATGATCGCCGTCCCGGCGCAGCACCACCACATTGGCATCCTGCGCCGCCTGCACGATCAAGGGGCTATGCGCGGTGACGATAAACTGGGTATTGGGAAAGCGCTCCGACAAATAACTCATGATCGAACGCTGCCAGCGCGGATGGAGGTGTAGGTCGATTTCATCCACCAGACAAACCGCCGGCTCTGCCAAGGGGTTCGGGCTATCGGGAAACTCGTCGTAAAGCCGGCTGGCAAAATCCACCACCCAGGCAATCATGGAGCGGTAGCCTTGCCCCAGTTGTTCCAGGTGTACCCAGCCGTAAGGGGTTTTAAATTCTACGCGCGGCGTCTGTGACAGGTTATTCGGACCTGCTATTTTGATAGCGCTAACATCTGGCAAGAGATCTAAAAGAGATTTTTTGATCGCATCACGGCGTTTTTGTGCTTCCTCTCTCACTTTTGACTTCTTGCTAGCCGTGTAATCTGCTTGCAAAAGCCACTCCTCAACGTTTCTCAGCGTAGCCGTATCGTCAAACAAAAACTGAAGTATTTTGTCTTTGGACTGTTTGGCAAGACCCTCGTTGCCAGATTTTCTAGAAGGTCCATAAGCAAAGACTCTGATTGCTGAACTGTATTCGAAGCCCTTGCCAACTATGGCTTTGGAACTCGGCTCACAACTCAATGAAATTTGATCTGATGCGGCATCTAGTACGGCGAATGACTCCCCATATCTAACACTCGCATGTGCTTCGAAGCCTGTCTCTTTTGATCGCAGGAAATATCCTAGCTGATTTCGCAGAAAATTCGAGAATCCAAATATTCCAGATAGTTGATGAACCCCATCCGGTGTACGATTAATATCAAATATCACTGGAACCAAAATTGCTAATGATTGCAAAATAGTCGATTTGCCTGTCCCATTGTCACCAAGTATGACTGTCCATGGGGCTGGATTGCCGTTAGAGTCAGTCAAGTCGAGGATTTGTTTAGGACCAAAGCAGCGCACGTTTTCCAGGCTCAGTGAGCAGAAGTAAGCGCCTCTTGGTTCAGGTATTAGTTTTTTGCTCTCTTTTACCATTATCCTCGTGTCACCGACTTGCCCACGCTTTTTCATATCCAACTATAAGGCCTTGAACGAGATTTGTCTCGTTCACTCCGCCGCGGCCCTCTGCGCGGTCGGGGCGCGGAACTGAGCGAGTAGGTCCGCTTCACAGGCCTTGGCACGTTGGATATGAGCTTCCTTGACGTGGCCGAAGCCGCGGATTTTTTCCGGGATGGCGGCCAGTTCCACGGTGATGGCATGGTTGGCGGGGGTGAGGCCTCTTAGAACTTCGGCGATGATCGCCTCGTAGTCGGCGATGAGCTGGCGTTCCTTGCGGCGTTCGGCGGTGTGGCCGAAGGGGTCCAAGGGGGTGCCGCGCAGGCCCTTCAGCTTGGCGAGCAGGGGGAAGAGGCGGCCGAGCCAGGGGCCGAACTCCCGCTTTTTCAAGTGCCCCGTCTCCGGGTCCCGCTGGGCGAGGAGCGGCGGGGCCAGGTGGTAGCTGAGGGAAAAGTCGCCCTCGAACTGCTCGGCCAGCTTTTGCCGGAATTCGGGCGCGGCGAAGAGGCGGGCCACCTCGTATTCGTCCTTGATCGCCAGAAGCTTGAAGTAATAACGCGCCACCGCCTCGGTCAGGCCCGTTTGGCCCGGGGTCTTGTCCCTTTCCGTGTTGCCGACCCGCTCCACCAGCTTGCGGTAGCGGGCGCCGTAGGCCCGGTTCTGATAGGCCGTCAGGTCGGCTACCCGACGTTCGATCATCTCGGCCAAGCTGTGGGAGGGCTGGTGGCTGAGCGGCGGCGCCTTGGGGCTCACGGCCCGCTCCACCGCGGCCATATCGTGGGCGGCGCGGCGGCCCCAGAGGAAGGCCCGTTTGTTGGCCTCCACCGCCACACGGTTCAGTTCGATGGCCTGGATAAGCGCGGCCTCGCCCACGGGCACCAGGCCCTTCTGCCAGGCATAGCCCAGCATGAAGAGGTTGGTGCCGATGGAATCCCCCATCAGCGCCGTGGCGATGCGCGAGGCGTCCAGAAAGTGGCAGTGGTCCGGCCCAGCGGCCTCGCGGATCAAGCGGTGCAGCTCTTCGCCGGGAAACTTCAGATCCGGGTCACGGGTGAAGGCGCCGGTCATGGTCTCCTGGGCGTTGACCACGGCGTGGGTTTCCCCCGCGGTGATTTTCGACAGCGCCTCGAAGCCCCCGGCCACCACCAGGTCGGCGCCCAGCACCAGTTTGGCGCTGCCGGCGGAAATGCGCACCGCGTGCAGGTCTTCCGGGCTTTCGGCGATGCGCACATGACTGACCACCGCGCCGCCCTTCTGCGCCAGGCCGGCCATGTCCAGGATGGAACAGCCCTTGCCCTCAATATGGGCGGCCATGCCCAAGAGCGCACCGATGGTGACCACGCCGGTGCCGCCCACGCCGGTGACCACGATGCCGTAGGGCTCGGCCACATCAGGAAGCGTCGGGGCGGGCGGGTCTTCCCACTGGGCACCCTTGCCGGCGGCGGCCGCGCCTTGCCCCGCCTTCAGCTTACGGATCTGTCCGCCGTGCACGGTGACAAAAGAGGGACAAAATCCGTTCAGGCAGGAAAAGTCCTTGTTACAGGCCGATTGGTCGATGGCCCGTTTGCGGCCGTACTCCGTTTCCAAGGGAATGACGGAGACACAGTTGGACGCCAGCGAGCAGTCGCCGCAGCCCTCGCAGACTTGATCGTTGATGAAGGCCCGCTTGGGCGGGTCCGGATAAAGGCCGCGCTTGCGCCGGCGGCGCTTTTCCGCCGCGCAGGTCTGGTCATAGATGATGGCGGTGACACCTTCCGTCTCGCGCATTTCCTTTTGAATGCGCGCCAGTTGGTCCCGATGCTCCACCGTGACGCCGGGCGGCCAGTCCGTGCCCAAGGGGTACTTCTCCGGCTCGTCGGTCACCACCACGATCCGCTTCAGGCCCTCGGCGTGCACCTGCCGGGCGATGATCACCGGGTCCAGCGGCCCTTCCACCGGTTGGCCGCCGGTCATGGCCACCGCGTCGTTAAAGAGGATCTTATAGGTGATGTTCACGTCGGCGGCGACCGCGGCGCGGATCGCGGCCAGGCCGGAATGGAAATAGGTCCCGTCCCCTAAATTTGCAAAGACGTGCTTGGTATTGGAAAACGGTGCTTGCCCCACCCAGGGCACCCCTTCGCCGCCCATCTGGGTGAAGAGTTCCGATTCCCGGTCCATCCAGCGCACCATGTAGTGACAGCCGATCCCGGCCAGGGCCCGGCTGCCCTCGGGCAGCTTGGTGGAGGTATTATGGGGACAGCCGGAACAGAAATAGGGAATGCGCGCCATGCTGGCCTTTTCATGGGCCAGGGCCTCTTCCTTGGCGCTCAGGTAGCGCAGGCGCTCGGCGATGCGCTCGCTGCTGTAAAAGCGCGCGATGCGCTTGGCGATCACCCGGGCGATGCGCGCCGGGGTCAGCTCGCCCATGGAGGGCAGGATCCACTCGCCGTTGTCATCGAACTTGCCGATCACCCGGGGCCGCACGTCGGCGCGCCAGTTGTAAAGCTGCTCCTTGATCTGGTTTTCCAAAAGGGCGCGCTTTTCCTCCACCACCAAAACTTCTTCCAGGCCCTCGGCAAAGTGGCGGATGCCCTCCCGTTCCAAGGGCCAGGTCATGGCCACCTTATAGACCTTCAGGCCGATCTCGGCCGCCATGACTTCGTCGATGCCCAGGTCGTCCAGGGCCTGGCGCACGTCCAGATAGGACTTGCCGTGGGTGACGATGCCCAGGCGCGGCTTGGGGCTGTCCAGCACCACCTGGTCCAGCCGGTTGGCCCGGGCGAAGGCCAGCGCGGCATAAACTTTGTGGGCGTGCAGGCGTTCTTCCTGGGGCAGGGGATTATCGCCCAGGCGAATGTGCAGGCCCCCCGGCGGCAGCTCAAAGTCCTGGGGGGTGACGATCCGTACCCGATCCGGGTCCACATAAACGCTGGCCGTGGAATCGGCGGTCTCTCCGATCACCTTGAAACCCACCCAGCAGCCGGAAAAGCGGCTCAGCGCCCAGCCATAGAGGCCCAGGTCCAAAAACTCCTGCACGCCGGCGGGCGACAGCACCGGGATCATGGCGTCCATGAAGGCGTAGTCGCTTTGATGGGCGGTGGTGGAGGACTTGGCCACATGATCGTCCCCGGCCAGCAGCAGCACGCCGCCATGGGGGGCGGTGCCCGCCATGTTGCCGTGGCGCAGCACGTCGCCGCTGCGGTCCACCCCCGGGCCCTTGCCGTACCACATGGCAAAAACGCCGTCGTAATTGCCGTCGCCGAAGAGGTTGGTCTGCTGGCTGCCCCAGACGGCGGTGGCCGCCAGGTCCTCGTTCACGCCGGCTTGGAAATGGATGTGGTTTTTCTCCAGGAAGCGGCTGGCCTGCCACATCTGCTGGTCCACCGCGCCCAGGGGCGAGCCCCGATAGCCGGTGATGAAGGCCGCCGTGTTGAGCCCCGCCGCCTGGTCCCGCTGCCGCTGCATCATGGGCAGGCGCACCAAGGCCTGGGTGCCGGTCAGAAACACCCGGCCCGAAGTGGCGGTGTACTTATCGTCCAGGGAAACGGCGCGCTGGCCGAGGTGTCTGTTCATGGGGGCTCCAAAACGCTCTTTTTGGCGGGGCCTTTTGTATAAAGGTAATAAGGGTTGACCTTTGTCTCAATCAAAAGCCGATGACCGGCCGGCAAAAAGCAATATTGGGACATTTTTGACCGTTTTTTTCTTCGATTCTACTCCCTTACCAGGCGTTAGGGAAAGAATTCCAGCCTTTCGTGCCGGCCGGGTTGCCGAAAATTCTGCAATGGTCCCTGCCGAGGGTTAAGAATTGGCCGGGTTCGCGACCAAAACTTTCCCGAAGGTTAAGCTATTCCCTTCGGGTTAAAAATCGGTACCATCCGGGCCTGAAAGGGCGCTGGCCCTTCCCCCGACACTCCCGCGCGAGGCCCGCCTTTATGAGTTCACAATCCGGTATGAAACCCAAAAATGTCCTGATTCTCTGTTCCGACGAGCATGCCCGGGCGGTCGCGGGCTGTTATGGACATGCCGTGGCCCGGACCCCCACCCTGGACCGGCTGGCGGCCCAGGGCACGCGCTTTACCCGGGCCTATACCCCGTCGCCCATCTGTATCGCCGCCCGGGCCAGCCTGGCCACGGGCACCCAGGTGCACGAGACCCGCTGCTGGTCATCCTCGGAGCCCTTTTACGGCCAGCACGACAGCTGGATGCGCCGCTTGCGGGAGCAGGACCACGCCGCGGTCTCCATCGGCAAGCTGCATTTCCGCTCGGGCCAGGACGACAACGGCTTTACCGAGGAAATCCTGCCCATGTACCTGGCCAACGGCGGCCGAGGCTGGCCCCAGGGTCTGATCCGCCGGCCCCTGGCGGACTTTCCAGAGGCGGCGGAAATGGCCAAGGACGCGGGCCCCGGTGAAAGCAGCTATACGGAATACGACCGGGAGATCACCGCCGAGGCCTGCCGCTGGCTCAAGCGCTATCCCCGGGTGATCAAGAACAAACCCTGGGCCCTTTTTGTTTCCCTGGTCAGCCCCCATTTCCCGCTCACCGCGCCGCCCAGGTTCTACGATCTTTACGAGGGCCGCCCCTTGCCGGAGACCGTGGCGCCGGGCCCCGGGGCCCGGTCGGTCCACCCGGTGGTCGAGACCTTGGGGAATTTCTTTAACTACGACGACTACTTCGATCCGGGCACTCGGGAGCTGGGCAAGCGGGCCTATTTCGGCTTGTGCAGTTTCCTGGATGACAACATCCGCCAAATTCTGCAGGCTCTGGAAGATTCCGGCGCGGCCCGGGACACGGTTGTGCTTTACCTGAGCGATCACGGCGAGATGCTCAGCAATCACGGGTTCTGGGGCAAATCGGTCATGTACGAGGATTCCGCGGGCATCCCCCTGCTCATGGCCGGTGCCGAGGTGCCCCGTGGGGTCAACGAGACCCTGGTCTCGCTCAGTGATATCCCCGCCACCATCGAGGACATCGTCGGCCTCCGGGGCGGGGGCGCCAATGGGGCGACAGAGCCCTGGCAGGGCCGCTCCCTGCTGGAGGTGGCCCAGGAACCGGATCCCAACCGCTTCATCATCAGCCAATACCACGACGGGGGCAGCCCCACGGGCTTTTACATGATCCGCCATGGCCGTTGGAAATATGTCTATTACGCCGAGGGGTATCCCTGCCAACTCTTTGATATGCAAGCAGATCCAGACGAACTGCGTGACCTGGGCGAGGACCGGGAGCACGAAGGCCAGCGCGAGGAGCTGCACGGCTACCTGACCGCCATTCTGGACCCGGAAGAGGTCAACCGGCAGGCCTTCGCCGACCAGGCGGCGCTCTTGGAAAGCTGGGGCGGACCGGAGACGGTCCGGCAAATGCAAACCTTCAACCATACTCCCGTGGGGAGCTGACCCGCCCCCTTGCCTCGAGCCCGCTGGGAGTCTCGGCGCGCCCTTTTCAATAGCCTTATCAATAGCATTGTCTTAACCCAAACAATGCATAACTGACCCTTGAACACCTGCGTTATCCATCGGGCCCCGCGCCCCCCAAGCAGCGAAGCGGCATTGACATGACCATACTCGTTACCGGCGCGGCCGGCTTTATCGGCTTTCACCTCTCCCAGGCCCTCTTGGACCGGGGTGACAAGGTCTTGGGGGTGGATAACCTCAACGACTACTACGACCCAGCGCTCAAGGAAGCCCGCCTGGCCCAGTTGCAGGGCCGCAACGGCTTTGCCTTTCAGCGTATCGAGCTGTCGGACCGGGAAGCGGTCGGTGCCCTGGCCGAGGCCCATCCGGATATCTCCACCGTGGTCCATTTGGCTGCCCAGGCGGGCGTGCGCTATTCCCTGGAGAACCCTTACGCCTACGTGGATGCCAACGTGATGAGCCAGGTGGTGCTCATGGAGGCGGCGCGGCGCTGGGAAAAACTGACCCACTTCGTCTACGCCTCCTCGTCTTCGGTTTACGGCGGCAACAAAAAGATCCCCTTTGCGGTGGGCGACCCGGTGGAAAACCCGGTCTCCCTCTACGCCGCCACCAAGCGCTCGGTGGAACTCATGTCAACCACCTATGCCGGGCTTTACGGCCTGCCCCTGACGGGCCTGCGCTTTTTCACGGTCTACGGCCCCTGGGGCCGGCCGGACATGGCCTACTTCAGCTTCACCAAGAACATCTTCGAGGGTCGGGAGATCAAGGTCTTCAACCACGGCGACATGCGCCGGGACTTCACCTACATCGACGACATCATCGCCGGCATCACCGCCGTGATGGCCAAGCCGCCCGTGGCCGAGGAGGGCCGGCCGCCCCACAACATCTACAACCTGGGCAACCACAAAAGCGAAACCCTGGGCCACTTCATCTCCGTCCTGGAACAGGCCTGCGGCCGCGACGCGGTCAAGATCATGGCCCCCATGCAGCTCGGCGACGTGCACGAAACCTACGCCGACATCGGGGCCAGCCAGCGCGACTTCGGCTTCGAGCCCAAAACCGCCATCGAAGAAGGCCTGCCCCGCTTCGTAAAGTGGTACCGCGCCCACTACGGGGTATAGAGGCCCGCACCGCGGGGTCGCCTACTTCCCCTTTTCGTAAAGCGCCTCCATGGCGTCCCCGTAACGGGCATTGACCTTGTGGCGGCGGATTTTGAGGGTCGGGGTGGCCATTTCGTTTTCCGTGGTGAAGGGCTCGTCCGCTATCATGAAGCGGCGCACTTTTTCCAGCGGGGCCAAGTCGGCGTTCACATCATCCACGCTGGCGTGCAGGGCTTTCCGCAAGTCCGAGTCATTAGCCACCTCGGCCAGGTGGTGATTCTTTCCTTTTCCGAACAGATCTGAGCCATTCTTTTCATCAGGCGGATAGCCCGAGGAAACGATCTCAAATTCGCAAAAATCGATATAGACATAAATCTAAGATGCGTTTTGATACAAAAGATATACGTAATCAAAAAATCCTAACGTCCGTAGGTAGCGAGTTTTGCGACGGAGTTTTTCGAGCATGTGAAAGCTTAAACACTAGTTCCCAGTGCGTATCGAATTAACTCTCAGATGTATCGCAAAAATTTTAAAACTGTCCAAAATTTCCCTCATCTATTGACTGCGAATGATAATTGTTTCATAATTTTCACTATCTGAAGTGATGGTAAATCGCTTTTTTAATTATAAAAGTATCTTATACCTAACCTTTGGTGAGGCCTAATTTGGTGGGAGGCGCCGCGGATGGCAAATTCGAAAAGTGCGAAAATTCTGATTTGTTCCGGGCTCGCTGCCACAATACTTGCAGTGACTGGTTGCGCCAACATGAACACGATCGGACGGCAAACAACGCTTCCGAGTCAAGAGGGCAAAGCGGTCCATTTGGACATCCAGCAACGCCTTTTGGTGGTGAACAACGCTGGTAAGTTTTGCTCTGAACCAAGCCCTGATGCCCTGGCCGCCTTTGCGGCCGCGGTCGGCATCAGCGCAAGTGCACCCACACAAGGGGCGATATCGGCCGCCGGCGGCGGAAATTCAACGGCGGCAAGCGTTGGCCTACGCACCCAATCGATTACCCTCATGCGGGATGCTCTGTACCGCATGTGCGAAGCCTACGCAAACGGTCAACTTGGGGACGCAGAGGTCATGACACTACTGAGTCGGAGCCAGGACCTGACCGCGGCCATTTTGGCCATCGAACAGCTGACCGGCGCAGTGGTCGCTCAACAAGCCGCGCTGACGACCTCGACCTCAGCCGATGCGACGGCCGTTATGGCGGCAACGGCCGACCTTTTGAGTGCAGCCCTCAAACAAGAGGAACGCGCACAAGAGCGTTTGGAAGAGGCGATGGCAAAAAAAGCCGAGGCTGAAGGGAAAAAAGCCGAAGCGAAGCAGGAACAAGAGGCTGCGAATGAAGCTTTAAATGCCGCGGAGGCCGATTCCGCTGCGGCAAAGGCTGCAGAATCCCGGCTGGAAAAGGCGAACCGAGCCTTAGCCGCCGCGGAACGAGATGTCGGTGTTACCGAACAGATCAGATTGCAGCGCGAGCAGATACTAAAGGCCGCGCAAGACCGAGTGGCAGCGCTTCAGGATGCTCAGGACTCTGCGGCAACGACAGCCGCTGCAAGCACCATGTCCGGTACATCTTTTGCTGCCTTGGCAGATCGCGACAAGTTAAACGATGCATCCACGGAAGCAATTGCCAACGCAGTACAGAACATCGTCTTCTCGGTTACCCAAAAGACGTACGTTCAGGACTATTGTATGGCAATTTTATCCAATTTGAAGAGTAAATCAGAGTTTCCCGATATGTTTGATTTCTGCAAATCAGTTGTCAGAGAAGCATTCTTAGCGGAACAAAAACGAACAGCGGAGCAGCAGCAAGTTTATCAATTTCGCACCAGCAATCAAAGTGATTGCATCGCCGCATGGGTCAAAGCCGACCCTGTCAATAATGGCAAGCGGTTGGATGCTTGGCTTGCAACGAACGCCGACAACCTGGATCGAGTGATCTTTATCTATAGCAGCAATACTTCGTTGCAAGACCGTGCCATCAACGACCTTCCTATCCCTTGTTCGTAGAGGAGTTAAACCAATGCCCGCGTTGAACGATGTGCCGCAAAACAGAGTTACGGCTATTGTTGAGCAAGCACTTTTGGCAGGAGCCACTGAAATTACTGTCACCAAGCAGGATGACGATTTGTATACTGTCGCTTGGAATTCTTAAGGGCGATGCTCCAAGCCTTGCCAGTCAGGGCTAAGACTGAGTTGTGATGGTTCATTTGATCAGGATGAGCAAATATATTCATAGGGGATAAAGCCCAGCTCAAGCCGCAATGAGGCAAAACGAATCCTTTCCTGCTGATGGTTCTTGCAATGACCCATTAGAGTTTGTTAACAGCATCGGCGCAATCGCCAAAACATATGGGTCGGCGCACACACGGCTGGCACCTACTTCCCCTTTCCATAAAGCGCTTCCATGGCGTCCCCGTAACGGGCTTTGACCTTGTGGCGGCGGATTTTCAGGGTCGGGGTGGCCATTTCGTTTTCCGTGGTGAAGGGCTCGTCCGCGATCATGAAGCGGCGCACTTTTTCCAGCGGGGCCAGATCGGCGTTCACATCATCCACGCTGGCTTGCAGGGCTTTCCGCAAGTCCGGGTCATTGGCCACTTCGGCCAGGTGGTGGCTCTTGCCGGCCTTTCTGGCCCATTCGCGCAGGAAATCCTTATCCGGCACGATGATGGCCACCAGATAGGGCCGTTTGTCGCCGATCACCATGGCCTGCTCGATCTGGGTCTGCAGGGTCAGGAAGGATTCCACCCGGGCCGGGGACACGTTGTCGCCGCCGGAAAGCACCACGATGTCCTTCTTCCGGTCGGTGATCTTGATATAGCCGTCAGCGTCCATCTGCCCCACGTCGCCCGTGTGCAGCCAGCCGTTCACGATGGTTTTGTCGGTTGCTTCCTGGTCCCGCCAATAGCCCTTCATGAGCAGTTCGCCGGCGACCAGGATTTCCCCGTCCTCGGCGATCTTGACCTGAACCCCGTCCAGCGGCGGGCCCACGGTTTCCATCTTCACCTTATTGGGCAGGTTGGCCGAGACGACCGGCGAGGCCTCGGTCTGGCCATAGCCCTGCAGGATGCGCAGGCCCAGGGCGGTGAAGTAATGCCCGATGTCCGGGTTTAGCGCGGCCCCGCCGGAGACCATGGCCTTCAACCGGCCGCCGAAGCGGGCGCGCACCTTGTCCCGGACCAAACGGTCCAGAACCAGGTCGATCAGCTTTTCAACCAAGCTCAGACTACCCGGGTCTTGCGCTTTTTTGTGGCCCAGTTCCTCGGTCTTCTGGAAAAGCTTTTGCTTGAACGGCTTTTCCTTTTGCAGCTGGCGGGAAATGCGCTGGTACATGGATTCATAAAGCCGGGGCACCGCGGTCATGATGGTTGGGCGCACCTCGGAGAGATTGCCCAGCAACTGGTCGACGGATTCGGCGTAGTAGATCTGGGCCGAGATGGCCATGGGGAAAAACTGCCCCGCGGTGTGTTCATAGGAGTGGGAGAGGGGCAGGAAGGACAAAAACACCTCATCGCCCAGGCCGATCTGTTCCAAGAGGTGATGGGCGCCGTGACAGTTGGCCAGGATGCCGCCATGAGTGAGCATCACCCCTTTGGGTACGCCCCCGGTCCCCGAGGTGTAGATGAAGCAGGCCACGTCGTGCCGCCGGGCCTGGGCGGCGACCTCCGCCACGTCGTCGGGCATGTCGGTGCCGGCGGCCAGAACGTCGGCCCAGGAATGCACCGCAACGCCTTCGCCGGAGCCATCGGCCCCGTTCAAATCCTCTCCTAAATCGTCCCCTAAATCCTCTAAGGTGATGACCCAGCGGCAGTCCTGGCTCTCCCGCGCCGCGGGCAGCACCTTCTCAGCCAAGGCGGCGTTGGAGACGATGACCCCCTCGGCGCCCGAATGGGTCAGGATGTGCCGGTTGTCACCGACCGTATTGGTGGTATAGGCGGGCACGCTGATGCCGCCCGCGGCCATGATAGCCACGTCGGCGATCAGCCATTCCGGCCGATTTTCCGACAGGATCACCACCCGGTCGCCCCGGCTGAGCCCCAAGTGGCGCAGGCCGCGGGACAGGGCCTTCACTTCCTCCAGGCAGGTATTCCAGGGGACGGGCGCATAGTGGCCCGCTTTCTTGACCCACAAGAAATCCTGCGACCCATTGGCCGCGGCCCGGTCAAAAAACATTTCCGGCAAGTTGTTCCAAGCCTGGTAATCCATTCAAGTCCTCCCTGGTGCCGTCCGGCCCTGTTTCGGGGCGGCACCTCTTGCGTTGGCTTTATCGTTGGCCAACTTGACTGTGCAAACTATATGCTTGCGAGACAAGTTTTATGGCCCTGGCTCCCGCCGTCCGCCGGCAGCCGTTACAAGGATAGATAAGGATAGATGATGTCGTTTGCCGTTTCTTCCCACAGTCTAACCGATGAAAATTTGGGCGAACTGCCCGCCTGGGATCTGACCGACCTCTACCCGGCGCCTGATTCGAAGGAGCTGAAAGGCGATCTGAACGCCAGCGCGGACAAGGCCCAGGCCTTCAAGGCGCAATACCAGGGCAAGCTTCCCGGGCTGACGGGTGCCCAGATGGCCGAGGCGGTGGCCGCCTACGAGGCCCTGCAGGAGACCCTGGGCCGCATCGGCAGCTATGCCCAGCTGGTCTATGCCGGCAATATGAGCGATCCCAAGGTGGCCCAGTTCTATCAGGAAATCCAAGAGCAGCTCACCCGCATCTCCACGGACCTGCTGTTTTTCGGTTTGGAGATCAATCAGCTGGAGGATGACCAGTTGGCGGAAATGCTCCAGGCGCCCGCCTTTGCCCGCTACGAGCCCTGGCTTCGGGACCAGCGCGCCTTCCGGCCCCACCAGCTGTCCGAGGAAGCCGAGCGCTTGCTGCACGAAAAGCACGTTACCGGCGCGGCGGCCTGGAACCGCCTGTTCGACGAGACCATGGCCGCCTTGCGCTTTCCCATGGCCGACGAGCAGCTCACCTCGGCGGAAATCTTGAACCGTCTGACCGACAGCGATGCTAAGGTGCGGGAAGCGGCCGCCAAGAGCCTGGGACAGGTACTGGGGGAAAATCAGCGGGTTTTTGCCCTGATCACCAACACCCTGGCCAAGGACAAGGAGATCGAGGACAGCTGGCGCGGCTTTGCACGGCCCGTGTCGTCCCGCAACCTGGCCAATCTGGTCGAGGACGAGGTGGTCGACGCCCTGGTCAGCGCCGTGCGCGGTGCCCACCCGCGGCTGTCCCACCGCTATTATGCCCTCAAGGCGAAATGGTTCGGGCAAGACCGGCTGGCGTACTGGGATCGTAACGCTCCCCTCCCCGAAGAGGATCAAAAAGTCATCCCTTGGTCATCGGCACGTCATCGTGTTCTCACCGCCTATGAGGCCTTTTCCGGGGATATGGCGGAGATCGGCGCGCGCTTTTTCGACGGCGGCTGGATCGACGTGCCCGTGCGGCCGGGCAAATCTCCGGGGGCCTTTGCCCATCCCACCGTGCCCTCGGCCCACCCCTATTTGCTGCTGAACTACCAGGGCCGGACCCGCGACGTCATGACCCTGGCCCACGAACTGGGCCACGGGGTGCACCAGGTCCTGGCCGGGAGCCAGGGCGCCCTGATGAGCGGCACGCCGCTCACCTTGGCGGAAACCGCCTCGGTGTTCGGCGAAATGCTGGTGTTCCAGTCCCTGCTCGCCGAGGAAAAGGGTCCGGCCCGGCGTAAGGCCCTCCTGGCCGGCAAGGTGGAGGACATGTTGAACACCGTGGTGCGTCAGGTGGCCATGTTCAGCTTCGAGGAAAGGGTGCACGGCGAACGGCGCTTGGGCGAGCTGCTGCCCGACCGGCTGGGTGAAATTTGGCTGGAAACTCAAAAGGATAGCCTGGGTCCGGCGATCCGTTTGGAGGGTGACTACCGGCACTACTGGGCCTACATCCCCCACTTCATCCACGCGCCTTTC
>JANQKX010000239.1 GCA_028280915.1 Kiloniellaceae bacterium | reverse complement strand
CGGGTGAGGGCGGCTTCCAACAGGCTGAGCAACAGCTTGTTGGTTTCGCCGGTTTGCTCCCCGTTGCCCGTGTCCCGGGTGCAGGTGCCGCGATAGCCGGCGAAGGCGCCGGTTTCCGAACTGTAGTGGGGCACACCGCTGAGGCGCCAACGCGGGGCCGGCTTCTGCGAGACGGTGTCATCCGCCTGGTCCAAGGTCGGGCCGAAACGCACGCCGTGATCGCGAAACGGCAAACGTTCCGACAGCAGATCGGCCAGGCTTTTACCGACGGTGCCGGTGGCGATATGGGGGTCGGGGGTGGCGGACTTGGTTCGGCTCTCCGCCTTGTCGGGGGCATCGCCCGGCCGTTGGGTGTCCTGCAGCACCTCGGCCAGGGCAAGACCCCGGAGCTGGGCCGGCAAGAGACCCGTGGCGGCGCAGAGGGAATCCGAAACAAAGATGATCCGATGGTCCTGGTCCGTTTCCCAAAGCCAATCCACCGAGGCGCGCAGGAGATCCTGGTAGCGCGCCAAGGTCTGGCTGGCAGGGGGCGTTGGCTCGATCGGCATGGCGTCGCCTAGTTCACCGGTCCAAGTATCGTCAGCTTTCTTTCCACGGGCGGTTTTAGAATACCATGTTTCTCAATAACTTGGAAGCCACTGTCTAGAAACCGGTACAAGTAGATCCCAGGCTGCGGCCATGCCGACGACAACCATCCCGCCAATCGGATCAGGTCGCGATATGGCTGCTCGGCGTGGCGGTTTTGGGGTCCCGATCTTGCTGCTCCGCCTCCGCCGATTCCGGCGCCTCTTGCGGTTGTTTAGCGTAACGGGAAATGCTTAACGAAAGCCCCATCTTCTTGTTCCAGGTCTCGCTGGCCTGGGGCTGCTCGGAAAGGCCGATGGCGGTCAGCAAAGACCAGACCTCGTCCCGGGCGGCGCCCCGGCTCTTGCTGAGACGGCCGGCGGCGTCGTCGCTCATGGGATCGAGCAGGGTCAGGCCGAGGGGGAACAGTTCCCGGTAAACCACCCGCTCGCCGAAGCCCTGGCTGATGCGGTATCCCAGGCGCGGCGCCAACTGCTTCAGCAACTCTTCGACCTTGCGGTTGTTGCGGTTGTCCAGATGGGCCAAGCGGTTGCGGATCACCAGCCAGTCGATGGGCGTGCCCGAGACCAGCATGCGCAGGCCCCACCGCTCCAGCACGGCCACGCTATAGCTGCTTGGCCCGGTGATGCGCTGTCCGTCGTTGTCCAAACGCACCAGGACGTCCAGATCCAGGAAGCTGTCGTTCATGGGCGTGATCAGGGTATCGGCCAGAATGTGACCGAGCCGGGCCAGGAAATTGTCGTGACCGGGTGTGTCGATGACAATGTAGTCCAGGTGCTGCAGGCTGTTCAGCGTCTCCGCCAAGCGGCTGGCTTCATCCTCTTCCGCGTCGGCGACCGTCGCCTCCAGGGAGCTTTCGATCTGGCCGTGTTCGGGCATGTCGATGGGCATGGCCGACAGACGGGCTTGGCGCCGTCGGTTTTCGATGAAGTGGGTCAAGGTGCCTTGCTTGGCATCCAAGTCGATGGAGCCGACCCCGTAACCGCAGTTCATCAGGCCGACCATCAAATGCATGGCGGTGGTGGTCTTGCCGGAGCCGCCTTTTTGGTTGCCCAAGGTGATCACCCGGGGACGGATGGGTTTGGCGAACCATTCTTTCAAAAATCGTGTGGTCATGACTTTCTTCGCGATGACTGTGGCAACATGTTACGAGATTTCGCGCCGGGTTTTTTGATCGACAGGCCGGCCGGCGCGGCCTGGCCCTTATGCGTAAAGCTTTGGGGAAAGTTTTGGGCAAAGGCTGGATTGGGTGGAGCTGAATTGGGTGTATCCGCGGAAATGTTCCGCTCCCGGCGCCGCGCCGACAGGGCATCCAGTGCCCGGCTCGGTCGCTTCCGGTCCTTTTTTCCACCGGGCTGTCCGGTGCCCACGGCATCGGCGAAATAACCCGCAACGGAGCTGCTCTGCAAGAGATGGGATTTGCCCCGCCCGCTTTTGCCGCCCTGCGGCGGCTGGCTCCCTTCAAACGGGCTGGATGTTTCAAGAGGGTCGGGCGTCTCGCCGGGGCTGGGTGACTGACCCGCATCGGGCACTTCGATGGGAATGGAAAACTGTGGGATTTTCGGTGGCGCCGCGGGCGGGAGCCGCTGAGCGGATTCAGTTTTCCGGCCGGATCGAAACTCGGTGCCGAAGCCGCCTGCTTGATCAGTGTCACTTGCTGTAACCGACGCCGCGACGGACGTGGCTTTTTCAGCGGCATCCTTCGGCGGCTGGGCCGGCTTTGACGGATGATCGAGATTGGGCCGGTGATCAAGATTGCGTAGCCGATCAAGTTCCGCGCGCACCCCTTGGGCGGGTTTGCGCAATGGAGAGGTGTCAATATGGACCCGGGCCAAGAGGCCTTCTTGGGCCAGCATACGGTTGGCCAGGTCCAAGACATCTTCTAGTAACCCAACACGGCTCGATTCGTCGTCGCCTTCTTTTTTGTAGCGCTGCACCAAAACGGTGTATTCGCTGTTGTGGCGCAGCGCCCATTTCTGGAACGCCCGGGCTTCGCTCGGGCTCAGGACCACGCGAACCCACAGATTAAAGCGATCCACCTCGCGCCATACCATAAGGTTGCGGTTGAGGTTCGGGTGGCGCGCGGCACTGTTCACGGTTGGCCGCTCCGACCCGAAGGGGCAGACTTCCCCCAGATTCCGCAAGGTGATGCAGGCCTGGGTGCCATCGGATGGGCTATCATC
>JANQKX010000235.1 GCA_028280915.1 Kiloniellaceae bacterium | reverse complement strand
CCGACGGCGCGACCGTCGGCAGGTCGTCCAGGATGGAGCGGGATTGACTGGGGCCACCGGCCAGAATGGACAAAACGATGCTGGTCGCCATGAAACAGGCCGCCAAGGCCGCGGTGGTGCGGGTGAGCAGGTTGGCCGTGCCGCGCCCGGTCATAAAACCGGACATGCCACCGCCGCCGCCACCGCTGCCGCCGATACCAAGACCGCCGCCCTCGCTGCGCTGCAACAAGACAACGCCGATCAGGGCGATGGCGATCAAGACATGTAGAACCAAGACAATATCGATCATTAAGGCGAACTCTTTCCGTTTCGTTGGCTATTTAGACCCTCGAATTGCATTTTACCAGGGGCAAATTACATTTTGCGGGGCAAAAGCGGGCTCAAGCGGCGCAACTACGGGCGATGGCCCAAAAATCATCGGCCTTCAGGCTGGCGCCGCCCACCAAGGCCCCGCCCACGTGGGCCACGGCCAAGAGATCGGCCGCGTTGCCCGGCTTCACCGATCCGCCATAAAGAATGGCTGTTTCCTGAGCCGCCCCGGCACCGAAACGGGCCGACAGCAAGCCGAAAATGTGGGTGTGCACTTCGGCCACGTCGCCCGGCGTCGCCGTACGACCGGTGCCGATGGCCCAGACCGGCTCGTAGGCCACTACGAAGCCCGTCCGCTCGGGACCGGCGCCGTCAGGCAGGGATTGGGCAATCTGGTCGCCGATCACCGCTAGGGCCCGGCCCGCGTCCCGCTCTCCTTCCGTTTCCCCCACGCATATAATAGGTGTCAGCCCGGCCGCCATGGCCGCCATGGCCTTGTCCTGCACCTCGGCGCTGCTCTCGCCGTGATCGGCGCGGCGCTCGGAATGGCCGACAATCACGTGGCTGCAGCCGATATCCGCCAAGAGCTGGGCCGAGGTGTCGCCGGTGTGGGCGCCGGATGCCTTGGCGTGGCAATCCTGGCCGCCCAGTTGGATGGGGCTGTCCCGCAGGATATCGCCGATCAAGGGCAACAAGGGCGCCGGCGGGCACAGCAGAAGGGCCGCGTTCACCCCATCCTGCCCTTGCTGCAAGGCCAGCAAATCCGCCGCCAGGGCCTTGCCGTCGCTGACCAGGCCATTCATCTTCCAGTTCCCCGCGATCAACTGAGGCTGCATCGTCGTCCTTTCACCGATTTTTTGCTGTTTGACGCCGGTTTGGCGCCCAGGTGGCGTCTCCATATCATAGCTGACTTGGCCATGCCATGCCCCTCTACGCGCTCATGCCTCTTAATCAACGTGCGGTGAGACAGCTTAAAATTCCCTTGCGCTTTTTTTGGCGGCAACGCTTTATCTTCCCCGTTGCCCGACACCGGCCGGCCTTTTAGGATGCGCCGGCCCATCGGGCAGAACAACGTTCAGAAATACGTTAGAGATTTACCCCTACGATCGGTCGCCCGGTCCCAAGCAATTGCATCAAGAAACTGACCCAGAAAAGCCGCCATGAAAGCCAAAAAGCTTCTGATCAAAATCGTCACCGGCATTCTCTTTGGCCTGCTCATCCTCAGCTTCGCGGTCTGGGGCATCGGCGATATCTTCCGCGAAGGCGGGCAGACCCAGGTGATCGCCGAGGTGGGCACCCGTCAGGTCAGCGACCGGCAATTCTCCCAGGATCTGAACCGGGAGATCAACCGCCTGAGCCAGCAATTCGGCTCTCAGATCACCATGGAACAGGCCCAGGCCTTCGGGATCGTCCAGCAGGTTTTGGACCGCCAGGTGGGCCAAGCCCTCTTCGCCGAACAGGCCCACCGCTTCGGCATGACCGTGACCGAGCCCCAGATTCAGCAGGAAATCCTGGAACAGCCCGCTTTCAAGGACCAGTTCGGTGATTTCAGCCGCGACCGTTTCATTCAGGTGCTGCGCAGCGCCGGGCTCGACGAGGCCAGCTTCGTGGCCGCAATGACCCGGGACATCGAGCGGGAGCAGATCTCCCGCGCCGTTATCGCCGGCGTCCAGGGCCCGCGGAACCTGGCCGAACTCCTGTTCAACTATCAGGCGGAAACCCGGGTCGCCGACTTCGTGCGCCTGCCCCACGATGGCGTGACCGACCTGCCCGAGGCGACGGACGAACAACTGCAGACCTTTTATGACGAAAACGCCGACAGCTTCATGACCGACGAGACCCGGGACATCACCTTGGTGCAAATCCGCCCCGATGATCTCCTGGATGAAATCGCCGTGCCGGAGGAAGAGGTCAAGGCCGAGTTCGAGGACCGCAAGGAGCAACTCAGCGTGCCCGAGCGGCGCACCATCGA
Organism: Kiloniellaceae bacterium; assembly: GCA_028280915.1. Lineage (GTDB taxonomy): Bacteria > Pseudomonadota > Alphaproteobacteria > Kiloniellales > Kiloniellaceae > JANQKX01. The sequence continues at coordinate 183 of JANQKX010000235.1, read as the reverse complement.
GCAGATCGTGCTCAATTCCCAAGAAGAGGCCCAAGCGGCCAAGGACCAGATCGCCGGCGGCGCCGATTGGGCCGCCGTGGCCCAGGAGCAGACCGGCTCGGCGCCCATCTCCCTGGGCACCCTCAGCCGTCAAGAGCTGTTCCCGGACCTGGGAGAGCCCGCCTTCGCACTGGAAGTGAACGC
>JANQKX010000194.1 GCA_028280915.1 Kiloniellaceae bacterium | reverse complement strand
ATGTTCAGCGCCGTGAAGTTATGGAAATCGTCCTCAATGTCCGGGCCTTCGGCGACGGAAAAGCCCATCTCGCCGAAAATGGCCACCAGCTCTTCCCAGGTTTGGCTGATGGGGTGAATGCGGCCCACCTCATAGGGCCGGCTGGGCAGGGTCACATCGACCCGCTCGTTGTACAGCCGGGCTTCCAGCTCGGCTTCCTGCAGGGCCGCCTTGCGGTCCTCGATGGCCTGGGCGACCGCTTCCTTGACCTGGTTCAGGGCCTGGCCCATGGCGCGGCGGTCGTCCGGCGCCAGGCCGCCCAGGGTTTTCATCTGCTGCGTGATTTCGCCTTTTTTGCCCAGCGCTTGAATGCGCACGGCCTCCAAGGCATCCATGTCCGCCGCCGCGCTGGCGCGGGCGGTCAAGGTGTCCTTCAACTGATCCAGTTGTGCTTGCTCGGGGCTATCCATCATCCCATCCGGCAGCTCGTGTCCGGCCTTGTCTTGAGCCGGCCATCACTGTCGTTGGGGCGCCAGAAGGGCACGTCACAGTGATGCCCGCCAGTTTCAGAAAACTTCGGCGGCTCACTTTTGCAAGTGGCCGCCGAGAAACCTTTGCGTTACGCCCCTGCCGGTTATCCTTTGGCGGAAAGGGCGCTTTGGGCTTGCTCGGCCAAGGCCCTAAAGGCGTCAGGCTCGCGCACCGCCAGGTCGGAGAGGACCTTGCGGTCCAGCTCGATCCCGGCCCGTTTCATGCCGTTCATAAACTGTGAATAGGTCAGCCCGTGCAGGCGGGCGCCGGCGTTGATGCGCTGGATCCACAAGGAGCGGAAAGTCCGCTTTTTGACCCGGCGGTCCCGATAGGCGTACTGCAGGCCTTTCTCGACCCGCTCAATAGCGACCCGATAGACGTTTTTGCCCCGGCCGCGATAGCCTTTGGCCAGTTTCAATACTTTTTTGTGGCGGGCGCGTGCGGTGACGCCCCGTTTAACCCGTGCCATGGTCGCGCCTCCTTAGTGTGCGTTGGGCAGAAAATTACGTTTCACGATCTTCGCGTCGGCATCACACATGATGGTGGTGCCCCGCGCGCTGCGAATCATTTTCTGAGGACGGCGCCGAAGCATGTGACGCTTACAGGCGTAATTGCGGCGGACCTTTCCGGTCGCGGTCAGACGGAAGCGCTTCTTAGCGCCCGACTTGGTCTTCAGCTTGGGCATTTTGCATCCTTTTCATAACTAAAACGACGACAGACCAAACGGCTGGGCATGCCCTTTTCAGCCGCACCGTTGGATGGAGAAGCGCGGGTTATACCCAGGCGCCCTCCGCTTTGCAAGCGCTCTTTCGCAGCCGCACCCCCGCCCGGCAAGCCACGAAGGACCGCCAGCCACAAGAGTGCGGGCGCAAAAATCCCGCTCGCTGCTCAGATAGGGAAGGTCCGGGTCCGCTTAAAGGCGAAAAACTCAGAAATGGCTCAGCGCGGTGCCATGACCATGGTCATCTGGCGGCCTTCCAGCTTGGGGAACTGCTCCACCTTGGCCAATTCCTCCAGCTCGTCACGTACCTTGTGCAGGAGGTCCAGGCCCAGGTTCTGGTGCACCATTTCCCGGCCGCGAAAGCGCATGGTCACTTTGACCTTATCGCCTTCACCGATAAATTTCTGGATCGAGCGCATTTTCACATCATAGTCGTGACTATCGATGTTGGGGCGCATCTTGATCTCTTTGACGTCTATGACCTTTTGCTTTTTCCGGGCTTCGTTGCGCTTTTTCTGCGCCTCGTACTTGAAGCGGCCATAGTCGAGAATTTTACAAACCGGCGGGCTGGCCCCCGGGGAAACCTCGACAAGATCGAGGCCCACGTTACGGGCACGTTCCACGGCTTCACGCGTGGCTACCACGCCAACATTTTCGCCAGTTTCGTCAATCAGTCTGACAGAGGAGACTCCGATTGCTTCGTTCACACGCGGTCCATCACGCGACGGCGTCTGATCAAGGGGTGGGCGGGCTATGAGTTAAACTCCTTTTCTTTCCAATACAAACAAGGGAGATACGTTAACATATTCCAGTGAATTTCGCGAGTCCGCAATTCCGGCCGCATACTTAAGTCGGAGAGCGTGTCATACGAAGATGTGGTTAACAACTTGATAATTCATAAGGTGCGGGCGGCTCATGCCGCGGTGGCGCCGAATTTGGCCAGGCGGGCCACCATTTCCTCGATTTCTTCCGGCCCCGCGTTGGCGAAGGCCAGGCGGATATAGGCATCCTGGCCACTACCGAAGATGCTGCCCGGCCAGGTCAGGACGGATTGTGCCGTGAAAAGCCGCCGGGACACCTCCATGGAGGCTTCACCGGTGAAGGGGTGGCGCAGATAGGCAAAAAACGCCCCTTTCGAGACCATGTGGAAATTAGGCTGGTGGCGCTGAAAGGCCTCTTCCAAGAGGGCGATGCGGGCCAGCAGGTCGCGCCGCTTTTCGGCGCGCCAGGCAGCCAGGTGACGCAGGCCGAAGATGGCCGCTTCCTGGCCCACCCGCGGCGCGCAGATGTTCATGGTATCGGCGATCTTGGCGATGGCGGCGATCAGGCGCGGCCCGGCGGCGATGGTCCCCACCCGGTATCCGGTCAGGCTGAAAACCTTTGAGAAGGTGTAGAGCTGAACAAAGACATCCTGCCAATCTTCCTGGGTAAAGAGGTCATGGGCGGGCGCCTCATCCGGCCGGAAATCCCGATAGGTCTCGTCCACCACCAGGGCGGCGGAACGGGCCCGCGCCAGGTCGTAAAAGGCCTTCAGGCGCGCCGGCGTGAAGATGGTACCGGTGGGGTTGTTGGGGGTGATCAGCAAAATCGCCCGGGTCCGATTGGTCATCAGGCGGGCCGCCTCATCCACGTCGGGCACCATGCCCTCGGGGCTTTCCCGGCAGGGCAGACGCACCGCCTTGATGCCCTGCATGGCGAACCACATTTCGTGATTGAAATAATAGGGCTCGGGCAGAATCACTTCGTCCCCGGGCCCGGCCAGGGCCAGCATGGCCATGCAGTAGGCGTGATTGCCGCCGCAGGTGATCGCCACGTGGTCCGACGAAACCGCGGCATCGTAACCGGACGACAGATCGGCGGCCAGAGCCTCCCGCAGCTCGGGCAGCCCCAGAATGGGCGTGTAAAAGGCGCTGGCCGGATCTTGCACCACCCGGGCCAAATGCGCCCGCAGTTCCTCCGCCGGCGGATAGCTGGGCACGGCCTGGGCCGCGTCGATCACGGGCAAGTCCGGATTGGCAAGCCCCGCCGCCACCCAGCCGCTGGTCTCGCCCAGGGGCGGTTCCTGGGTCGCCGTCACGTGAGGGTTCAGTTGGAAACTCATGGGAGGAAAAAGCGCATGGGTTAGGCCTCGCCCGTCTCAGCCGGCACCTGATCCGGCGGCAGGGCCTCGGCGGCCAGGGTGTCGATCAGGGCGCTCAATGGCATCACCTCTTGCGACTTGCCGCCCAGACGGCGCAGGGCGACCGTGCGCTCCTCCGCCTCGCGACGGCCCACCACGGCGATGGCCGGCACCTTGGCCAGGCTATGCTCCCGGACCTTGTAGTTGATCTTCTCGTTGCGCAGGTCCACCCGCGCCCGCAGGCCCGCCGCCGCCAAGGCGTCACAGACCTCTTGCGCGTAGTCGTCGGCATCGGAAGTGATAGTGGCCACCACCACCTGCACCGGCGCCAGCCACAGGGGGAACTTGCCCGCGTACTGCTCGATCAGGATCGCCAGGAAACGCTCGAAGGAGCCCAGGATGGCCCGGTGCAGCATGACCGGCCGGTGCTTGTTGCCGTCCTCGCCTACATAGCTGGCGCCCAGACGCTCGGGCATGACAAAGTCCACCTGCAGGGTGCCGCACTGCCAGTCCCGCCCGATGGCGTCGCGCAGCACGAACTCCAGCTTGGGTCCGTAAAAGGCGCCTTCGCCCGGGTTCAGGGTGTAGTCCAAGCCAGCCAGTTCCACCGCTTCCGTCAGCGACTTTTCCGCCTGGTCCCAGGTCTCGTCGGCGCCGGCGCGGGTTTCCGGCCGGTCGGCGAATTTCACCGCCACCTCGGGAAAGCCCAGGTCCTTATAGATGGAACGCAACAGGTCGCAGAAGATCACCGTCTCGCTGTTGATCTGCTCGGGCATACAGAAGATGTGGGCATCGTCCTGGGTAAAGCTGCGCACCCGCATGAGGCCGTGCAAGGCCCCCGAGGGCTCGTTGCGGTGGCAGGAGCCAAACTCGGCCATACGCAAGGGCAGGTCCCGATAGCTGGTGAGGCCTTGCTTGAAGATCTGCACATGACCGGGGCAGTTCATGGGCTTGACCGCCAGGATGCGGTCTTCGGATTCCGCGATGAACATGTGTTCGCGGAACTTTTCCCAATGGCCCGACGCCTCCCACAGGGAGCGGTCAATCAGCTGGGGCGTCTTCACCTCCACATAGCCGGCCGCGTCCAGGCGCCGGCGCATGTAGCGCTCCACCGTGCGATAGAGGGTCCAGCCCTTGGGATGCCAAAACACCGAGCCCGTGGCTTCCTCCTGCAGATGGAACAGATCCATTTCCCGGCCCAGGCGCCGATGGTCGCGCTTTTCCGCTTCCTCCAGCAGGCGCAAATAGGCCTTCAACTGCTTTTCGTCTTCCCAGCAGGTGCCGTAGATACGCTGCAGTTGGGCGTTGCGGGCATCGCCGCGCCAATAGGCGCCCGAGACCTTCATGAGCTTAAAGGCGCGGCCCAGCTTGCCCGTGGACGGCAGGTGCGGACCGGTGCACAGGTCCAGCCAATCCCCCTGCCGGTAGATGGAGATCTCCACGTCCTCCGGCAGGGTCTCGATATGCTCGGCCTTATACTTTTCGCCGGCCCGCTTGAAATGCAGGATCGCCTCGGCCCGGTTCCAGATCTCCCGCGTGATGGTCTCGTCCCGTTTCACGATTTCGCGCATGCGCTCTTCGATGCGCGCGAAGTCTTCCGGCGTGAAAGGTTCGTCCCGGGCGAAATCGTAATAAAAGCCGTTCTCGATGGCCGGCCCGAAGGTGATCTGCGTGCCGGGGTAAAGCTCTTGAACCGCCTCGGCCAGCACATGGGCGCAATCGTGGCGCAGCAGCTCCAAGGCGTCGGGATGCCCCTTGGTCACGATCTCGATGGCGGCATCTTCCTCGATATCCCGCGAGAGATCCCAAACCGCGCCGTTGACCTTGACCGCCAAGGCCGACTTGGCCAAGCCGGGACCGATATCGGCCGCCACCTGGGCACCGGTCACCTGGCCCGCATAGTCTCGCGTGCTTCCGTCAGGCAGAGTGATGGCAACCATGGTCAAAGGTCTCGCAGTTGGTTGGTAAGGGGTACACCGGTTCGGCGATCAACTAAGTCCCGGCCGGGCAATTTAGAAGGAAATCAATGACTGTCAAGCTAGGGGCTGGCCGGTTAAGGGCCTAACCGCCGCTCCCCTGCAAGATTTCACGCCCCAGCAAGATCTCACGATAAAGATCGATGGTCTTGCGGCACATCACCGCGTTGCTGAAGTGATCGCGCACGTGCTCAACAGCCCGGCGCTGCATTTTGTCCCGCTGGGCCGGGTCCAGCCGCACGGCGCGGCGGATGCAGTCCGCCAGGGAGTCCGGGTCATCCGGGGTGAAGGCGAAGGCGGTTTCCCCGTCGATGATCTGCTCCTTGGCACCGCCATGGTTGCTGACGATGACAATGCGCCCCATAGCCTGACCCTCGCTCACCACCCGGCCGAAGCCCTCCGGCTCGCTGGACGCTGAGACCACCATGTCCGCCAGCTTATAGGCGGCCGGCATGTCGTCGCAGTTGTCCAGGATAAAGGCCCGCCCGGTCAGCCCGCTTTGGGCAATCTTTTGCTCCAGCTCGCTGCGAAAACCCTCCCGCCCCATGGCCGAGCCCAAGAGGGCGCAGCACACGTTTTCGTCCTTCAGGCGGGCCAAGGCGTCCAACATCACCGTCTGGCCCTTCCAGCGGGTCAAGCGGCCCGGCAGCAAGATCAACGGCACCCCGTCGGGCATGCGCCATTGCCGGGCCAGTTTGATGACCCGCTCCGGCGTCACCTTTTCCGGATCGAAGCGTACCAGGTCCACCCCGCGGTGGATGACGCGGATCTTGGCCGGGTCCATATCGTAGGTGCGACGCATGTAGTCGGCCACGAATTCGGAAATGGCGATGACCTTTTCCCCGCGCATCATCACCGAGTTGTAGCGGCGTTTGAGACTGCCCTTTGCACCATAGGGCGCGTGCACCGTGGTCACGAAGTGGCAGCCGGTTTTCCGGGTCGCGCCCAGGGCGGACCAGGCCGGCGCGCGGGAGCGGGCATGCACGATGTCGATGTCCTGGGCTTCGATGACCTGGGCCAGGCGGTCCACGTTGCGGCGGATCACGAAGGGGTTTTTCGACGCCAAGGGTAAGGTGAGATGCTGCGCGCCATGGCGTTTCAAATGGGCTTCCATGGGGCCGCCCGCCGAAGCCACCACCGGCACCGCGCCCGCCTCGGCCAAGGCCGCGGCCATGTCCACCGTGCCCCGCTCCACGCCGCCGGCCACCAAACGGGGCAGCACCTGCAACACCCGCGCCGGCCGGCCGTCCGGGCGCAGCAGGGCATTCTCCACCTGAGGCGGGGCGTAAAGATCGTCGTTTTGGACCGAAGCGATGGACCCGTCGTTCATGTTGTTTTCAGATCTCCCTACCCGTCGCCAGGCCTGAGAAGCAATGCGTTTCCCGGCCGGCACCGCAATGGTATAAGCGACAAAGTCACGCCGGACCCTATTCCTAACATCTTCCTATCATCGGCGCATAACAGAGGCGATGCAAACATGACCGCACCCGACCCGCAATTTTTAGACCGTTCCGACGGCCACCGGATCGCCTATCACCGTTCATCGGCCTCTAAGGAAACACCCGGGCCCGGGCTAATGTTCCTCGGCGGCTTCATGTCGGACATGACCGGCACCAAGGCAATGGCCCTTGAGGCCTATGCCCAAGCCCAAGGCCGCGCCTTCGTCCGCTTCGACTATCTGGGCCACGGCCAATCCAGCGGCGCCTTTGAAGACGGGACCATCGGACGCTGGCTGGATGACGCCCTAGTGGTGCTGGATCAGGTGACCCTTGGTCCTCAAGTGCTGGTCGGCTCCTCCATGGGCGGATGGATCAGCTTGCTTGCCGCGCGGGCCCGGCCCGAACGGGTGGCGGGCCTGGTGGGCATCGCCGCGGCGCCCGATTTCACTCAAAGCATGTGGGACGGCTTCACCCCGGCGCAGCGGGAAGCCCTGAGGAGCGCGGGCCGCTTGGAAATGCCGTCGGAATATTCCGACGAACCCTACATCATCACCCGGGATCTGATCGAAGACGGCAAAAACCACTTCCTGCTGCCCGGACCCCTTGCCATCGATTGTCCCGTCCGCCTGCTGCAAGGCCAACAGGACGCGGCGGTACCCTGGCAAACCGCCCTCAAGATTTCCGACGCCGTCACCAGCGACGACGTGGCGGTAACGCTTGTGAAATCCGGCGATCACCGCTTGTCCGAGCCCCATGACCTGGCCCGCTTAAACGACACGCTGACCCGCTTGTTTCAGGAACTGGCCTCTTGATCCTCGGCCAATAGGGCCGCCAAGCCGGCTTTGTAGTCGGGATAGCACAGGGTCACGCCCAGTTCTTCGTGGAGGCGCCGATTGTCCACCCGCTTGTTATCCAGGTAAAAGCTGCGCGCCATGGGGGACATCTCCGCGGTGGTGAAGTCTTCCAGCGGCGGCGCGGGGACCTGGAGCAGGCCGGCGGCATGGGCGATGACCTCGTCCGGTGGGGCGGCATGATCGTCGCACACATTGTAAACCCGGCCGGGGTGGGGCCGGGCCATGGAGGCCATGAGCACCTGGGCGATGTCGGCCACGTGGATGCGGCTGAACACCTGGCCCGGTTTTTTGATCCGCTTGGCCCGGCCCTGGCGCAGAGTCCGCAGGGCATTGCGCCCCGGCCCATAGATCCCCGCCAAGCGGAAGAGGTGCACCGGCACCTGCTGGTCCCGATAGAGCCCCAGCCAGGCGTTTTCCGCCTGCACCCGGCGCCGGCTGCGGTCGCTGGTGGGGGTGGTCGGAGAATCCTCGTCCACCCAGGCGCCGTCCCGGTTGCCGTAAACCCCGGTGGTGGAGAGATAGCCGACCCAGTCCCAGTCGGCACCGCGCTTGCCAATCTGCTCGGCAAAAGCATCCAGCACTGGATCGCCCGCGCCATCCGGCGCCACGCTGGTCAGGAGATGACTGGAAGCGGCCATAGCAGCCGGCAGGCCTGGGTCGTAACCCTCCCGGTCGAAAAGAAACATCTCGTAGCCCCGTTCCGCCAGGCGGGCCGCCTTTTCCGGGCTCCGGGTCGTGCCCGCGATCGCCCAGCCCTCGGCCTTCAGCCGTGCGGCCAGGGTCGCGGCGGAGAGACCCAGTCCGAAGCAAAATAGTTTTCCCGTCACCGTCCCTTTCATCCCTTCCATCATGCCACCACCTGATACTTTGGTTCTGAACCGCAAAGAAGCAATCGCCCAATCATGTTTTACTCTCTTTATCGGCGCTGCAAACGCCCGCTCTTGGCCCTTTTGTGCGCGCCGGTGGTTTTCCTGGCCCCGGCCGTCGCCGTGGCCCAACTGGGTCAGGCCAGCGACGAAGCACGCTATCGCTCCTGTTTGGAAAATGCCCGGGTCGCCCCGGAAGACACCTTCGAACAAGCCTCGGCCTGGATCGGCGAGGGCAGCGGCGGCAAGCAAGGCAGCGAGAATGCTCGTCACTGCGCCGCCATGGCCCTGATCGAAATGGGCCACTACGGCGAGGCGGCCCGCCGGCTGGAAGGCATCGTGCAGGACCTGCCCGCGGACAAACTGGCATTCCAAAGCGCGCTTCTGGCTCAGGCCGGGCAGGCCTGGTTGCTGGCCGGGGACCTGGAGCGCGCCTATGGGGTGCAAACCGCGGCCCTGAAGGCCACGCCCGACGATGTGGAGCTTCTGGTGGACCGGGGCATCACCCTGGCCAGCGCCGGTCATTTCAAGGACTCCGTGCTTGATTTTACCCGGGCCTTTACGCTGGCCCCCGAGCGGGCCGATGTTCTGGTTTATCGGGCCAGTGCCTATCGGCAGATGAGCGAAACCGGGCTGGCCAAGGCGGATGTGGAGTCGGCCCTGCAAAAGGACCCCAACAATCCGGAAGGCCTCTTGGAGCGGGGCATCCTGCGCCGCCTGACCGGCGATCCCGACGGCGCCCGAGACGATTGGGTGCGCGCCGCTGAACTGGCCGAAGGTACGCCCACGGGCGATGCCGCCCAAGCCAACATCGAGCGCCTGGACCTGAAGGCTGATTAACGGGTCAGCCGGTGGTTAACGCGTTAGGCGGTCAAAAATCCAAGTTCGCGTAGTGGCGCACCGGCCGGGTGCCGGTGATGTGATCGGCCAGGATCGGCCGCATGGAGGGGCGGGACTTGACCCGGGCGTACCAGTCCTTGGCC
>JANQKX010000188.1 GCA_028280915.1 Kiloniellaceae bacterium | reverse complement strand
CGTTGCGGGTCAGGGGCCAGGGCAGGCCGTACTTTTCCGCCAAGGCCTTCAAGGAGTCGTCGCTTTGGGCCTTTTGGTCGTCTTGAGGTGGCGCCGGGGTCGTCGCAATGTCAGCCTTTTCCGCTGGCTTCAGGGTCACTTTTCGCACCCTTTTGGCCTTTTTGGTCACCGGTTTGTCAGCGGTGGTCTCGGACGTGTCCTGAGTCGCTACCGGTTGGGGCGCGGGTTCTGGCACGCTTGTTTCCGCAGCGGCCGCGGTGGCGGCCAGAACCGGGCCGTCGCCCTTCAAGCGATTGACAATCTTGGCCAATTCGTCCTGGCCGGAGAAATAGATGGTCAGCTTGCCTTTCTGGCCGTGCTGGGAAACCGTGACCTTCTGACCCAGGATCTGGGACAAGGACGGCTCGTAGGTTTCCCCGCCGCGGCGGCGGGCCTTGACCGGCTGGGCCGGATCGCCGCTTTGCTTGACCAATTGCTCGGCATCCCGCACGCTCAAGCCCTTGGTGACGATGTCCTGGGCCACCGAGAGCGCCCGGTCGCAGCCCACCAGGGCCCGGGCGTGGCCGGCCGAGAGCTCGCCGTCCTGGATCATGGCCTTGACCTCGGGCGGCAGGGAGAGCAGGCGCAGGGTATTGGCCACGTGGCTGCGGCTCTTGCCCAGGGTGCGGGCCAGGCCTTCCTGATTGTGGTGGAATTCCTCGATCAGCTGCTGATAGCCCTCGGCCAGTTCCAGGGGCGTCAGGTCCTCGCGCTGCAGGTTCTCGATGATGGAGACTTCGATGGACGCGTTGTCCGCCAGCTCGCGCACCAGCACCGGCACCTCGGTCATGCCGGCGATTTCCGCCGCGCGCCAGCGCCGCTCGCCGGCGACGATTTCGTATTCGCCCACCTTGTAGCTGTGGTGGCGCACCAGGATCGGCTGCAGCATGCCGTTTTGCAGCAAGGACTTGGCCAGCTCCTGCAGGGGCTCGTTGGCGAAGGACCGGCGCGGCTGGCGCGGATTGGGGTGCAGATGGGCGACCGGCACCAACTCCACATGCAGGGAATCGGCTGGATCGCCGTCATCCTCATCGTCATAGACGAACGCGTCGTCATGCTCATCGTGATGAGCGCCGTCCATCTCGTCGTCGTAATAATCGTGGGGCCCGGTGTCGGACGCCGGCTCGCCTTGGGCATAGTGGGTCTGGCCCTGACTGGGATCGGCCGTTTCGGGCCAGCCCTCTTCCGACCAGGTTTCCTCGGACCAAGTTTCTTCGGACCATTCGGCCTCGGCGGGCTGATCGGCGGGATAGTCCTCTTCGTCGAGGCCCATTTCCTCTTCCCACTGCAGGGCCTGTTCCAGATAGGAAAAGGGCCGCTCTTGTTCGCCGGCCAGGGCGTGATCTTGATCGCTCACTTCCCGCGGACCCTGTGCCTCGGTGTTTTCCTGGGCGGGGGCGCTGTCGTCGCGGGAAAAGGCCTCGACCGAGTCCGCCGGCCATTCTTCCCCTTCCGATGTCTCCAGCCAAGGGCTCGCCGGCTCTTCCAGCTGCTGGCGCAGGCGCTTCAGCTTGGCGGCGGGGTCGGCTTTGAATTTACGAGCGAATAGACTGGCCACGGATCACCCTTTCTTGAATGTTTTCGCATTGGGTGTCCCCATCCCGCAGCGCCTTACCACGAATTCTTAAGTTCAGATTAGCCATGAGCCTAAATGTCTGAACGCCAAAAAAATTTAAAAAAGATTGGTTAACTGGCGATTAAAACGGTCGGTCATGGCGGACCTGGCGCTGTTTCGCAGCTAAATCGCGTTTTCTTTCGGGCATGATGGGCATTGTGAGACAAGATCTTGCTCACTTGATGGCAGGATTTTGGCCATTCTCGGGAAGGGAGAACTGGCGCGCCAACTGATCCGCCTTGACCCGGTCGCTGTGCACCAGAAGGGTCCAGACCGCGTCCATGTTTTCGCGCACATGATGCTCGCCCGCCAAGAGCGCCTGCCCGTACCACAGATAGGATTCGGCGAAATCCCGCTCCACCCCCAGACCCTGGGAATAGAGATAGCCGAGGATTTCCATGGCTTGCGGATCCTTGCCGACCTTGGCCCGCTGATGAATGAAGGCGATGTCGTCGCGGGACAGGTCACGGGGGTCGCCGTTTTCCAGCAGGTCCAACCAGCGCAAATCGTCCGGACTGGCCACCGGCCCGAAAACTTCAGCCTCATCAATGCCATAAGTTTTGGCCGCGGCCTGGAGCCGCTCACACCAGCTGGGTGCCCGGTCGGCGTAGTGACACACATAGGACTGCATGACCGGCGAGGCGTTTTCCCACAAGGAGTGCTCCCAGGGCGAGGGAACCGGGCCGTCGGCGGAGGCCGAAGCGGAAGTCGCCAAGGCCCATAGAAGTATCCCAATTCCAATGCTGGGCCGGATGGGGTTTTTGTCGGGTTTTATGCTCATTCGCCTAGCGGAGGGATGCTTTAATCTGAGCCCGGAGTGCCCCTCGAGGAGAGGCCGCAAGGGTGCCGAAGAGGGCGTAGACCGTAAAATAGGAGAAAAAGGGTTAATAGAAGGTTTTATTAATAACCTGGCCCTCAATTAGCGTTTTCTTAAGCCGCGCTGGACAAAATTTAGTATGAACTTCGGCGACCGACCTTTTGGCACGGCCAGGAAAAAAGCGCCTCGGGCGGAGCGGGTCTCCCTGAGCGAGCCCTTATCGATCCAACTCATCGGCAGCGGGTCTGTCATCGACGGCCAGCTTGTGGACGTGTCCCGCAAGGGCGGCCAGGCGGTGGTGGAAAGCCAGATACCCGACGGGGTGGAACTGACACTGGTGCACGGGGACTTCGCGCCGTTCTACGTCAGGGGCAATGGCCGCCGGGGTAATCTGGTGGAACTCACCTTCGCGCAAAGCCGTGGGACCACGGCCTTCGTGGACCACTGCTTCAAAACGGCGGTTTCCCAGGCGCCCGCACCGGAAACACCCCCACAAAGCTAGGGCGAACCCTCCATCGGGGGCCAATTCAGCGCCGTCATTTGATCTAGATCGCCGTCATTTGATCTAGATCGCCGTCATTTGATCTAGATCAATGTCCAGGGTCGCAGGCCCGCCTATCCTATCCGGCAACCTTTGGTTCAGAGAAAGGGTGGAAAAATGGACAGCGGTTCCGTGATGTATTTGAGTCTGGTCTGTGCTTCTTTCGGCGTCTTCATGGTTGCCATTGCCTATTACGGCTACAAGGACTGGGGCAAGGGCTGATCCAGCCGCCTCCCGTCTGCGCCGGCTCGGGCCAGGCTCGTTGGCGCCGGTTCGGCGGGAACGCAATTTTTTTGATCATTCGCGCAAGCCTTGGCAG
>JANQKX010000175.1 GCA_028280915.1 Kiloniellaceae bacterium | reverse complement strand
TATGGTTGGATTCCCATTCCCATCGTGCAGGTGAAAAACGGCGCGGGGCCGAGCGTGTTCTTGATGTCGGGCAACCACGGCGACGAGTACGAGGGCCAGGTGGCGCTGACCAAGCTGTGCCGCAGCCTGCGACCGGAGGCGGTGAGGGGGCGGGTCGTCATCCTGCCCATGGCCAACTTCCCGGCCGCCCAGGCGGGCACGCGCACCTCGCCCATCGACCAGGGCAACCTGAACCGGGCGTTTCCGGGCAAGGCGGACGGCACGGTGACCCAGATCATCGCCCACTACATCAGCAATGTCTTGATGCCGGGCATGGACTATTTCATGGATCTGCATTCCGGCGGCAGCTCTTTGCACTACGTGCCCACCATGTTCGGCCTGCTGGAGGACGATCCGGCGCGCAGCGCGCAGGTCCGGCGGATCGCGACCAGCGTGGATTTCCCCTGCGTGATCATGGGTCCCTCGGAAAAGGCCAGCCGCACCGCCGATGTGGCGGCCAAGGCCCACGGCGCCATGGCCTTTTTCACCGAACTGGGCGGCTCGGGCACGGTGACCCCTGAAGTGCTGGCCTTGACCGAATCCATGCTGCAGAAGTTCCTCATCATGGTCGGGGCCTTGGAAGGTCAGCTTCCCGAAAGCCAGGAGGAAAGCCGCACCATGGTGGTGCGCGGCGGCGCGGACTACGTTTATAGCCGGGAGGTCGGTCTCTTCGAGCCCTATGTGGAACTGGGTGCCTGGGTGAAAAAAGGCCAGGCGGCGGGCGCCATCCATACCCCGGAAACCCCCTGGGCCGCGCCGACGGAGTTGACCTTCGAGGCCGACGGCATGGTGGTGTGCAAACGGGTGCCCGGCCGGGTCATCCGCGGCGATTGCCTGTACCACCTGGCCGGCTTGGAGGAAGGCTAGGCAGTTTCGCCGTGACGGCAAATGGATTGGCTTTCGGGGCCTTCGAAGGCTAGCATTATGACAGGCGACGACATTGAAATCCGCAAAGGGAAGGGATGGTTCGATGGGAGATAAAGTGCATAGGCTGCTCGCCGATGGAGACCCGGTCACGGGCATGGTGCCGTCCAATATGGTCTCGCCGGGGGATTTCACCAGCGACGACCACACCGAACTCAATCATACCTTTTTCGCCACGCCGGACGAATCCATCCTCAGCGGCGTGTGGGAGTGCGCGCCCTGCAAGGAGGAGATCGATGCCTACCCGGTCCATGAGATGATGTCCGTTATTTCCGGGTCGGTCACGCTGACCAACGCCGACGGCAGTTCCGAAACCTTCACGGCCGGTGATGTCTTTTTCATCTCAAAGGGCACGAAATGCACCTGGCACGTCACCGAGACCCTGCGGAAGTTCTATATGATCGCGGCGTGACGTGAGCGTCTCTCGGGCCGGGTACGACGCCACCCGGTCTCTTGGCTCTGTTACTCCAGGGTTACCCCACGGCCAACTGATCGGCGGCCCATTGTTTCAAGACGACCCGGTCCACCTTGCCGGTGGCGTTCAGGGGCATTTCAAGCAAGAGCTTGATCACCTCCGGGGCCTTGTAGCCCACCCGTTCCCGGGCAAAGCGCACCAATTCCTGGCGCGGCGGCGCGCTGTGTCCTGGCGATAGGGTGATATAGGCCCAGACATTCTCGCCGTGGACCAGATCGTGCACACCGACCACGCCGGCGGCCTCCACCGCCTGGTGGGCGAGAAGGGCTTCTTCCACTTCTTGCGGGCAGATGTTGGAGCCGTCATGCACGATGATCTGCTTCTTGCGCCCGTGGAACCATAGATAGCCGTCTTCGTCGGCCCGCATCACGTCGCCGGTATCAAGCCAGCCGTCGACAATGGTCTCGGCGGTCGCGTCAGGGCGGTTCCAATAGCCGATCATAATGGCGGGAGATTTGATCCACAGGCGACCGGGCTCTCCCGGCGGCAGTTCGTTTCCCGCTTCGTCGCGAATGGACGCCTCGTAACCGGCGGCCAGCTTGCCGACCGAGCCAAGCTTGTTCAGGCCCGCCGGCGGGTTGATCGTGCCGATACCGGTTTCGCTCATACCCCAGATCTCATCGATGGGAAATCCGGCCAGATCGGTGAATTCCTTTTCCAATTCGGCCGGCACTTTGTCGCCCCCGGCGGTGCAGAGGCGGACCGAGGCGAAATCCTCATGGCGGGCATTGTGATCGTGCACCAAGGAGATCAAGGCCGCCGGCAACATCCAAAGCAGTGTCGGCTTTTGATCGCGCAACAGGGGCAGGATCTCGTCGCCGTCGAAGGTGCGGGGCATGACGATTCGCACGCCCTTGGCCAAGGCCATGAAGGAATAGAAGACACCGCCGGCATGAGAGATCGAGGAACCGGGCAAAACCACGTCGGCCTCCGTCATCTCGTGGCTTTGCATGCTGCGGGCCAGAAGCGCGGCGAAGGTCTGCCGGGTATGGGTCACGCCTTTGGGCTTGCCGGTACTGCCGGAGGTAAAAAAGATGATGACCGGATCGCTGGGTTGGGGGTCCGGCAAGGTGATCTCCGGCACCGGCGCGGTCAGGAGGCCTTCCAGACCGGTGTCCTCACCATCGGTTGCGCCATACTTAATCACACCAAGCGGCAGCTCGGGGGTCTTTTCACTCTTGGCCAGGTCGGCACCGCGCTCCGCATGGGCCAGCAGAATCGACGCGCCGCTAACGGTCAGCGCGTGGTCGATTTCAGGGGCCATGTAGCGGTAGTTCAAGGGGGTGATGACCAGCCGCGCCTTGAGGCACGCCAGATAAAACACCAGGAGGATATTGCGGTTCGGCATCAGGGTGGCGACCCGGTCCCCCGGTTTCAGCCCCTTGGCAATCAGCTGTGCGGCCAAGCGGTCCGAATCCCGCTCCAACTCCCGCCAGGTCCAGGTCGTCGCCGCGGACTGCAGCGCAATCTCATCGGGCCGCGCTTCCAGACCGCGCCGGCAGAGGTCGGCCAGGTCGAATTCGGAGTTCAATTTCGGTCCGGTAAGGGGCATGGCCAAGATTCCCGTTCACGATGGTTTTGATTTTGTTTCAGATTACCCATCTCGGCGGAAAACCGATAGAGCATTCTAAGGTAAACACCGTCGAGGCGGGGCCGCTCCAATCCAAGGCGTTAGCTGATCAACAGCACGGGCATGTCCTTGCGGCCGGGGCTGAGTTCGCTGGCGGCGTAGACGATGGTTTCCGCGTCGATGCCGAAGTGGGCATAGAGGTCGCCGATCTGGCCGGTCTGGCCGAAGTGCTCCACGCCAAGCGGCACGGTCTTGTGCCCGGCCACGGCGCCGAGCCAGGCCAGGGTGGCCGGGTGGCCGTCGATCACCGTGACGATGCGGCAGTGGGCGGGCAGGGGGCTCAGCAGGCGCTCCACGTGGCTGAAGGCCTGGCGGTTGCCCCGGCGCCGGGCCCGCTGGGCGGCGGTCCAGCCGGCATTGAGCCGGTCGGCCGAGGTCACGGCCAAGACCCCCACGTCCCGGCGCACCTCGGCCAGGCGGCCGGCGGCGGCCATGGCCTCGGGCGCCACGCAGCCTTGATAAGCGATCACCACGTCGCAGTTGGGCCCGGGGGGCCGCCACCAATAGGCCCCGTCGATGGTGCCTTGACGGAAGGAATCGTCCCGGCGCGGGCCGGGCTGTTCCAGGGCCCGGGTGGTCAAACGCAGATAGACCGAGCCGCCGGTCTCGTCCCGCAGCCAGGTGCGCTCGTCCGGGTCGCCTTCCCCGTCCCGCTGCAGGTAGTCGAAGGCCCAGGCCATGATCACCGCCAGCTCGTCCAGGTACGCGGGCTCGAAGGCGGCCAGGCCGTCCTGGCTCATGCCGATGAGCGGCGTGCCGATGGACTGGTGGGCGCCCCCTTCCGGCGCCAGGGAGATCCCGGCCGGGGTCCCGGCGATCAAGAAGCGGGCGTCCTGGTAACAGGCATAGTTCAGGGCATCCAAGCCGCGTGCCACAAAAGGATCATAGACCGTGCCGACGGGAATGAGCCGCTCGCCGAAGAGGGAATGGGAGAGGCCGGCCGCGCCCAGCAGCAAGAACAAGTTCATCTCGGCAATGCCCAGCTCCATGTGCTGCCCGGCGGCGGAAAAACGCCACTTTTGCGCCGAGGGGATATGTTCGTCGCGGAAAGTATCGGGCACCTCGTCGCGGGAGAACAGGCCGCGCCGGTTGACCCAGGCCCCCAGGTTGGTGGAGACCGTCACGTCCGGCGAGGTGGTCAGGATGCGCTCGGCCAGGACGGTGTCCGACTTGGCCAACTGGTCCAG
>JANQKX010000161.1 GCA_028280915.1 Kiloniellaceae bacterium | reverse complement strand
GACGATGGCGCGGGGCTTGAACTTGTCCTGGGTCCACCAGAGAGCATCGGCCAGAACCAAGCGGCCCTCGGCGTCGGTGTTCAGCACTTCAATGGTCTGACCCGAGAGAGAGGTCACGATGTCGCCGGGCCGCTGGGCATTGGAGCCGGGCATGTTTTCCACCAAGCCGCAGATGCCCACCACGTTGACCTTGGCCTTGCGCCCGGCCAAAGCGGCCATGAGGCCGAACACGGTGCCCGCGCCGCCCATGTCCCATTTCATATCCTCCATGCCCGCCGCCGGCTTGATGGAGATGCCGCCGGTGTCGAAGGTGACGCCCTTGCCCACGATGGCGATGGGCCGCTTGGCTTCCCCCCGGGCCTTGGGCGCGCCGTCCCAGCGCATGATCAACAGCTGGGATTCCTGGGCCGAGCCCTGCCCCACGCCCAGCAGGGCGCCCATGCCCAGGCGGGTCATTTCCTTTTCTCCCAGGGCCTGAACCTTCAGGCCCAGCTTGGTGAGCTTTTTGGCCTCATCCACAAAGGACTTGGGATAGAGGATATTGGCCGGCTCGGAGACCAGATCCCGGGTGTGAAACACCCCGTCGGCGATCTTGTCCAAACGACGGAAATGCCTACGGGCCGCGGCCACGCCGTCCACATGGAAGGTCAGTTTTTTCAGGCTCGGCGCACTGTCGGGCTTCTTCTTGGTCTTATATTTGTCAAATCGGTAGGCGCGCAGACGGGCGCCAAAAGCCGCATGGGCCGCCCGTTCCCCGTCCGTGCCGATGATATCGTCGTAGTTTTGCACCATGACGGCCACGTCGCTCTCGCCCGATCGGGCCAGATGGGCATAGAGTTTGCCGCCCAAGGCCTCCACGTCCACATAGGAATAGTCCTCCGGGTCGCCCACGCCGATCAGGACCACCCGGCTGTTGCTCAAGTTTGCCGGCGCGATGACGTCCAGGAATTCCCCGCGCTTACCGGTAAAACGGCTGGCGCCGAGGGCCCGCGACAAAGCGCCGCCCGAGGCCTCGTCAAGCTCGGCGGCGAGAGGCGACAGCTTATTGTCCGGAAGCACGCCAACCACGATGGCGCCGGCCTTGGGCACGGACGGCGCGGCAAACTTAATGTCCATTCGATCCTCAATCTTGAAATCGTTAGTAAAAGGGCGGAAGAAAAGAGATGGTGTAAGGCCCACAGCCTGACAAGTCTCGGCCCAAAGTTCAAGAGCACGATTGGCGCCCGTGAATAGCGCCCGCCATCGAGGCAGCACCGACTCCCTGGGTCAACGATAACAACAAAGTTGATCAGGAAAGACTGGACGGCGTGAATCCCTTGCGGGTATCACAACAAGATGAAGCAAAAAACGCGCGACCTTAAAGGACTGAACAAGCCCAGCCTGGCCACCGACGACGATGCCGTTGATTGCAGCGTGACGGGTTGTTGAGGCCGCCATGAAGGCAATCCATCGCTACGTTTTTCGCCAGATCGGCACGACCACCTTTTTTGTCACCCTGGCGCTGACCATGGCGATTTGGCTGACCCAATCCCTGCGCCTGATCGACTTTATCGTCAACCGCGGCCTTCCCGCTTCCACGTTTTTTGTTTTTATCGGCCTTTTGCTGCCGTCCTTCCTGGGCCTTGTCCTGCCCGTCTCCACCTTCGTTTCGGTCCTGTTCGTATATTATAAACTGATCAACGATTCCGAGCTGGTGATCCTGAGGTCGGCCGGATTTTCCCCCATGCAGCTGGCCCAGCCGGCCTTGGTTTTGGCCGGCATCGTCACCTTGATCTGCTATGCGATCTCGCTTTATTTCCTGCCCCTTTCCTATCGCGAATTCAAGGATATGCAGTATCAGCTGCGCAGCGATTATTCCTCGGTGATCCTGCAGGAGGCGGAATTCAACGTCATCACCCGGGACTTAACGGTTTATGTGCGCGAACGCTCCGCGGACGGCCAATTGCGCGGCATCCTGGTGCATGACAGCAGCGATAAACAACGGCCCGTGACCATGATGGCGGAAAGCGGGGCGCTGGTGCCCAGCGACCTGGGGCCGCGGGTGGTGATGAAAAACGGTAACCGGCAGGAAATCGACCGGGACACCGGACGCTTATCCCTGTTGTACTTCGACAGCTACACGGTGGAGCTGGAAAGCCTGAAAGACAGCCCAACGGTCCGATGGCGCGAGCCACGTGAGCGATTCCTAATGCAACTTCTGGAGCCGGACCTTGATCACAAGGAAGATGTGCGCCTGCAGCACGAACTCATCGGTGAAG
>JANQKX010000133.1 GCA_028280915.1 Kiloniellaceae bacterium | reverse complement strand
GGCCAAGGCATGATGCTCTCCCTCGACGTGGCGGCGGAGAAGGCCGGGGTGGAGAATGAGGCTCTCGCGGCAACGATCTACTTCGGATGCATGGACCGGGGGTTGATCCTGAACTACCCCGCCTACGGAAGCGGCATAACGATCTCGTTCCCGCTGATCACACGGCAGGCGGATGTGGATGACGCGTTTGAAATCTTGGACCGGACGCTGGCGGAACTGATGTGAAGCCAGGCCTAACCATGTAACCGAAGTCAAGTTGATTTCTAAATTGTAGACAATTTTGTTTACATAACATAAAAATCATGCCAGACTTGTCGATGAAAAATGACAATGTTGCAGAACGACAATGATTCAGGGAGACACACCATGATCAAGGGTAAAGGCGACTCATGGGCGGCAAGGGAATATGGGACTCTTTGCGAAAGTGAGCGCGATATCTTGAAAGACGCCCTGCGGCGGGGCGCGTCCCGGCGCACGGTGATCAAGATGCTGACGGCCGCCGGCATGGGGGTCGCCGGGGCAAGTGGTCTCGTGAACCTTGCCGGCCAGGCCCTAGCCGCAACCCCGGTGAAGGGCGGCAGCGTGCGGGCGGCGTCTGCGGTGCATGGCCCCGACGACACCATGGATCCGGCTGCCGCCACGTCGAACGTGGACTATTTCCGCCACCGGGCCCATTACAACAGCCTGGTTCAGCTCAGCGACGACATCGTGCCCCGGCCGGAGCTGGCGGAAGAGTTCTCCGCCAACGCCGACGCCACCGAATGGACCTTCAAGCTGCGCAAGGACGTGGAGTGGCACGACGGCAGCAAGTTCACGGCCGATGACGCGGTTTATTCCATGAACCGGCACCTGGGTGAAAATTCGGTTTCCACGGCAAAGTCGCTGGTTTCCACCATCACGGAATGGAAAAAGCTCGATCAATACACCATCCGGGCCGTGTTGAGTGAACCCTTTGCCGATCTGGGCAAGGTCCTGGGCGAAAAGCAGTTCAAGATCGTCAAGGACGGCACCACCGACTTCACCAACCCGTTGGGCACGGGTCCTTACAAACTGACCGATTTCCAGCCTGGGGTGCGGTCTCGGCACGTTCGAAACGAAAACTACTGGCGCGACGGCGGCAATTTCGACGAGATCGAGATTTTCGCCATCACCGATCCGGTGGCGCGGGTGAATGCCCTGTTGTCGGGTGACGTGGATATGATCGTCGACCTGGATCCCCAGTCCATCGGCCAGGTCGAAGACAATCCCGGCACCGCGGTCAAGTCCATACCATCGGGTGCTTATGCCGGCATCTGTTTGTTGACCAATCAGGCGCCCGGCAACAATCCGGACTTCGTCAAGGGAATGAAGTTCCTGCAGCGCCGCGAGCAGATGGTCAAAACCTTGCTAAAGGGCCATGGCACCGTCGGCAATGACCATCCGATCAACTCAGCCTACGGCGTGGATTTTTGCCAGGATCTGCCGATCAGGGCTTACGACCCGGACCAAGCCAAACATCATCTGGAAAAGTCGGGAATCAGCGCCGCCGAGGTGACGGTGGCCGAAGTCATGCCGGGCGTCACCAGTATGTGCCTGATGCTGCAGCGGGAATGCCAAAAGATCGGCTTTGATCTGCAGATCAAAAAGGTCCCCACGGACGGGTATTGGGGTGCCGTATGGATGAAGGCGCCGCTCAACGTAACCGCCTGGAACATGCGGCCGACCGCGACCATCATGCTGGATATCGCCTTCGCGCCGGGGGCACCCTGGAACGACTCCTTGTGGAGCAACGACCGCATGGGCGAATTGCTGAAGATGGCCAAGGCGGAGACGGATCCCGATAACCGCAAGGCGATCCAATGCGAAATGCAGACCCTGGCCCATGACGAATCGGGTGCGATCATTCCGATCCATACTAACGTCATCGACGGTCATTCCGCGAAAATCCATGGCATTCCAAACCTGCCGCTGGGCAACCTGGGCGGGGCGGAATGGCCCGAATTTGCCTGGAAGGCTGAATAGATAACCCCGACTATGGGTTCACCGGCCGGCCGATTGGCCGGTGAACCCCCTTTTTTCCAGGCCCAAAATCACGCTTGCCTTGCGATTTTTTGCCGGTGAGCGAAGGAATTTTTTCTCGCTGGAGGTTTCCGCCAGGAGATGAGAGCGATATGAGTGACGATCTGACCACCCCCCCGACGGGCCCGACCCGGACTTTTCTCGATCTGCCCTTCGCGGCGGTGAGTAAGTCCATGAGGGCGGACATTGCCGTTTTGGGAATACCCTATGGCATGCCCTATCACCCGGCCGAAATGGCAAACGACCAAAGCAAGGCGCCGGACGCCTTGCGCCGGGCGGCACAGTATACGGAAGCCACCCGCAACCGCTATGA
The DNA here is from genome assembly GCA_028280915.1 of Kiloniellaceae bacterium. Taxonomy (GTDB): domain Bacteria; phylum Pseudomonadota; class Alphaproteobacteria; order Kiloniellales; family Kiloniellaceae; genus JANQKX01. The sequence continues at coordinate 13,260 of JANQKX010000133.1, read as the reverse complement.
TTGGGATTTTGGTGGTACCCTCTTCGATGGCCGCGAGATCGTGGCGGTGGATTGCGGCAACGTGACCGCGGTGCCCTCGGATCACAGGGAGCACTACCGCCGGGCCGAGGCGGCGGCGCGCTTGATCTTTCAGTCGGGTGCGACCCTGATCGCCCTCGGCGGCGACCACGGGGTGCCGATTCCGGTGCTGCGCGCCCTAGACTATTTTGGCGAGAAGGTGACGCTCGTGCATGTGGATGCCCACATGGACTGGCGCGACGAATCCCATGGTGAGCGGGAAGGTTTCAGAAGCCCCCTTCGCCGGGCCTCTGAAATGCCATGGATCGGCCACATCACGCAAATCGGTATTCGCGGCTACGGCAGCCTGGCGACGGAGGAGATCGACGAAGCGCGGGCCTACGGCGCCGACATTATCACCGCCTACGAAATGCACGATATGGGCATGGAAGCGGTGCTGGACCGGATTCCCGACGGCGGCCCCTATTATCTGACCATTGACGCCGATGGCATGGACCCGTCCATCATGCCGGCCGTCATCGCGCAGTCGCCGGGCGGTCTCACCTGGCTTCAGATCCGTAAACTGATCCATGGCCTGGTCGCCAAGGGGCGCGTGCTCGGCATGGATCTGGTTGAAATCGCGCCGAGCCATGATCAAGGTCAGATTACCCTGGTGCACGCGGAAAGGCTGATCTGCAATTTTATCGGCGCCTGCGTCCGCGCCCGGTACTACGACTGAAGCCGCGCCGCCAAGGGTCCGGTCTTGCACGAGGGGGCCCCGATCTTGCATTGAGGCGCCCGTCTTGCTTTAAGACATGGATGTTGCAGCGGCGGTAAAACCAATAGGTGGACAATATGTGGCCAATGGTCCTTCGCCGTATCGGCATCGGCTTCGTGCTGATCTGGGTGGTCTCCGTCCTGATATTCTTGGTGACGCAGGTTCTCCCCGGCGATGCGGCCGAGATCCGCCTGGGACAGGCGGCAACGCCTGAAACGCTCGCGGCCCTGCGCAAGGAACTGGGCCTCGACCAGCCGGCGGTCATTCAATACGCCCATTGGATCGGCGATCTTTTGACGGGAGATCTGGGCATCTCCGCCGCTGGTGGTGCCACCATCGCCAGTCTGATCGAAAACCGGATCGGCAACACGGTCTTCATGACCGCCGTGGTCACGGTCGTTTCGATCCCCCTTTCCATTCTGCTCGGTCTGTTGGCGGCCATGTATCCGGGCGGCCTGATTGACCGGGCCGTTACCTTTTCCACCCTGGGATTGATCGCGGTGCCTGATTTCCTGATCGCGATTGTCCTCATTTTGGTGCTCGCGGTCCAAGCGGGCCTGGTGCCGGCCGTCTCCTACCTGAGCGGTTCGGAAAGCTTTTGGAAAAAACTAAGCATCCTGGCCCTGCCCATCGCCACCCTGGTGATCGTGGTTTCGGCCCAAATGATCCGCATGACCCGCGCCGGCGTGCTGAATGTCATGTCGTCGCCTTATGTGGAGATGGCGATCCTTAAAGGCGTGCCGCGCCGGCGCATTATCCTGCGCCATGCGCTGCTCAATGCCATTGGGCCCATTGTCAATGTAATCGCCCTCAATCTGGCTTATCTGGTGAGCGGCGTGGTCGTGATCGAGACGATCTTTGCCTACCCCGGCCTGGCCAAACTCATGGTCGATGGCGTGCAGACCCGCGACATGCCCATCGTGCAGGCCTGCGGCATGATCTTTTGCAGCACCTACGTGGTGCTCATTCTGATCGCCGACATCGCATCGATCGTCTCCAACCCGCGCCTGAGGCACCCGAAATGACGGATGAATCCGCGCGGGTGACCCCGCCCCCCGATTTGAGCGAAAACGGGATCCAACCTGATCGGTCCTTCGAAGAACTGCCGGACGCTCCGCCCAAGCAGGGCCTGAAGCTATCCCTAGTGGGCAAGATATCGGTTGTGGTCGTCGCCTTCTGGATGGTGCTCGCCTGCATCGGCCCTTTTGTCGCTCCCTATCACGAGGCCCACTTCATCGAGGAGAACGAAGAGGGCGAATTCTACGATGACCCCAGTTATCTCAGTCCCAGTTCCCAGGTGTGGTTGGGCACCGACTTCCTGGGCCGCGATATCCTGTCGCGGATCATCTGGGGGGCCCGGACGACGATCGGAATTTCTCTCGCCGCCACCCTCCTGGCCTACGCCTTGGGCATTATCTTCGGTATCGCGGCCGCCGTGGCCGGCGGGTGGGCGGATGCCGTGCTGAGCCGGCTGGATGACGCTATTCTGTCCTTTCCAAGCATCATGCTGGGCCTGATCTTCGTGGCCGCCTTCGGTTCCTCCATCCCCTTGCTCATCGTTCTGGCCGGCGTGGTCTACGCCGCCAGTGTCTATCGCATAGCCCGCGCCTTCGGCCACGAAATCATCGTGCAGGACTTCGTCGAAGCGGCGCGGGCGCGGGGCGAAGGCCTGTGGTGGATCATTACCCGCGAGGTGTTGCCCAACGCGGCGATGCCCTTGGCCACCGACTTCGGGCTGCGCCTGGTCTTCGTCATCCTCTTCATCTCCAGCTTGAGTTTCCTGGGTCTGGGGGTGCAGCCGCCGGTTTCCGATTGGGGCTCCATGGTACGGGAGAACCTTCAAGGACTGGGCAACGGCCTGGGCGGCGGCGCCTTGGCCTGCCTGGCCCCCGCCTTCGCCATCGCCTCCTTGACCATCGCGATCAATCTGATCGTGGACGATGTGTCGGCAAAGGCCGGCGGCAGCCTCGCAAAGAAGATGATCTGATGCCCGCGCTGCTGGAAATAAGCGATTTGAAAATCCAGGCCCGCAAGGACGACGGCAGCGCCATCGAGATCGTCAAGGGCGTCTCTTTTAACGTGGAAGCCGGCCAGGTGGTGGCGCTGATCGGCGAATCCGGCTCCGGCAAGACCACTATCTCCTTGGCGGCCTTGGCCTACAGCAAACCAGGCTTGGAGCTGGCCGGCGGCGAAGTCAGGCTGAACGGCGAAGACATTTTGCAGATGGAGCCCTTGGCCGTCCGCGACCTGCGGGGCCGGCGGGTCGCCTATCTGGCCCAGTCCGCGGCCGCCACCTTCAATCCGGCGCTGAAGATCGGTGAGCAGGTCACGGAATCCTCCGTGCTGCACGGGATTTTGACCCAGGAGCAAGCCGATGAAAGGGCCGAGGCGCTTTACCGCGCGCTCGAGCTGCCGAACCCCGACCGGATGGGCGGGCGCTATCCCCATCAGGTCTCCGGCGGTCAGCTGCAGCGCCTCATGGCGGCCATGGCCCTCTGCGGCAAGCCCGATCTGCTGGTGCTGGACGAGCCGACGACCGCGCTGGACGTGACGACCCAGATCGAAGTCCTGAAGGCCTTCAAGAAAGTCATCCAGGAAGAGGGCTCGGCGGCGATCTACGTGAGCCACGACCTGGCGGTTGTCGCCCAGATCGCCGATTACATCGTGGTGCTCTATGGCGGTGAGATCATGGAGCAGGGCCCCGCCGACCAGATCATCAATCGGCCGTCCCATGCCTATACCCGGCGCCTTATGGCCACCGCGCGGCCTGCCCGTGCGGCCGAAGCGAAAGGGGAAGCCAGGGGCGCGCATCACAAGGCAACCCCTGCCATCCGTGTCAAGGACCTCACGGCGGGATACGGCGGCATCGCCGGCGGCGAACCGGCAGTCACAATTCTGCGTGATGTGAATGTCCAAGTGGAACGGGGTGAGGCGGTCGGTGTCATCGGTGAATCGGGCTGCGGTAAGTCGACCCTGGCCCGGGTGGTGGCGGGGCTGTTGCCCGCGGCCCGAGGAGACGTTCTGCTGGACGGCCAAGCGCTCAATCCATCAGTCAAGGGGCGCCGCCGGGAAGAGCTGCAGAAAATCCAGTTCGTGTTCCAGATGGCCGACACGGCGCTCAATCCCAAGCAGCGCCTGGGCAACATCCTGGGCCGCCCGCTGGCGTTCTATGGCAATCTCCGGGGCAAGGAAAAGCGCCTCAAAGTGGCCGAGTTGCTGCGGATGGTCGAGCTGCCGCCGGAATTTGCCTATCGCTATCCCCACGAGCTGTCCGGCGGGCAGAAACAGCGGGTCAACTTGGCCCGCGCCCTTGCGGCTGGCCCTGAGGTTTTGCTCTGCGACGAAGTGACCTCGGCGCTGGACACCATTGTCGGCGCCAACGTGATTGAGCTGCTGAAGGGCCTGCGGGAAAATCTCGGCGTCTCCTTGGTATTCATCAGCCACGATCTCTCGACCGTGGCGTCCTTCGCCGACAAGATCGTCGTGCTCTACGCCGGCCGCGTGGTCGAACAAGGGCCGGTCGAACGCGTGCTCTCGCCGCCCTACCACCCCTACACGCGCCTGCTGATCACCTCGGTGCCGGAGATGCGCATCGGCTGGCTCGAAGAGTCCCTGGCCACCCGGGAAGCGGCGGCGGGCATTGCCCGGGACGTGAAAATGACCGCGACAGGCTGCCCCTTCTACAGCCGCTGCCCCCTGGCCATCGACGGACTTTGCGACCAGGAAACGCCGCCGGTGCGCGAAGATACGACGGGGCACCAGATTTCCTGCCACCATTCCTTGACGCAAAACGATCCTGTGCGAGGTGACCGCTACGCGGCCAACGGCGCGGCGGCGTCAATCTAGAACGGGCTGCCCCGGTTTTTTCGTCGCGACATAGGAACAGGCTCTTCGCCAAAAGCGTCACCCGAGCGTCCAGGTAACCATGCCCAAGACCACCATGTAGCGCAGGGTCTTGGCAATCGCGACCAGCACCAGGAACTTCCAGAAAGGGACCCGGAGGACACCGGCCACCAAGGTTATGGGATCGCCGATAACCGGTACCCAGGAAAGCAGCAGTGACCAAACGCCGTAGCGGTTAAACCACCGGCTCGCCTTTTCCAAGGTATCCGGCTTTGCCGGGTACCACGGCCGGTCCTGCCAGCGAAGGCAAAACCGCCCGAGCCACCAATTCACAACCGAGCCCAAGGTATTGCCGCTGCTGGCCACCGCTAAGAGCCAGAGCGGGCTGTAGTCGCCCGTTGCGGCGAGCCCCATCAAAACCACTTCGGACGACGCCGGAACAAAGGTCGCCGCCAGAAAGGCGCTCAGAAAGAGTCCGGTGTAGCCGGCCGTGATCACCAATCAAAGCTCCCACAGAGTTCATCGGGGAAGAGACTTTTTATCATGCCCAAGCCTCTCAACAGGGTGCCACCTGCGGGTTGCCTTTTGGGGCGTTTGGCTGAACCGCCCCATCTCGCCGCGCCTTGCTTGGCAGCCGCCTCGAAGACGGCCATCAGCTCTACCACTCGTTTCCACGCCACGCCACTCTAGCAAAGTGCTTAAATGGAGGCCCTGGGGGAGGGTCATCGGCAAAAAGAAGCCGAATTCAGAGAATTATGCGGTAATTTAGGAAATGTCGAATGGAACGAGGAGATTGCGTGATGGACCACACCGCCGATCAATTTGGCGCGTTCACGGACTTTTTGACGTCGAAAGAAGACCTTGAAGCGCTGTCCGGACCGCCCCTACCGCAGATCCTTTCCAAAGAGCTTCAGGAGCTTGACGAGATCTGCCGGGACTTCATCGCCAAGTCGCCCATGTGCATCCTGGCGACGGCCAATCCGGGCGGCCATTTGGATTTATCGCCGCGCGGCGACCCGCCGGGTTTTGTCAAAGTTCTCGGTCCCACACTGATGGCGTTGCCCGATCGTCCGGGCAACAAGCGCATGGACAGCTTTCACAATCTGCTGGAAGATCCGCGGATCGGGCTTCTGTTTCTTGTGCCCGGCCGGGGCGAGACGCTGCGGGTTCGTGGCACGGCGCGGCTCTGCCGGGATCAGACTTTGCTGGACAGCATGGCCATCAACAAGCGATCGCCGAAACTGGCGCTGCTGGTGCATGTCCGGACAGCCTTCATGCATTGCCCCAAGTGCATTATGCGGTCTCGGTTCTGGCAGCCTGAAAAATGGGAAGACACATCAGATCTCGCCGACATGAACGCGGCCATGGTCAAACACGCCCATATTCAGATGAAGCCTGACGAATGGTTCCAGCATCTGCTGAAGAAAGGCGAAATCGACCTTTACTAGATCAAACACGGATCAGGTGCGCAGGCACCCAGCCTTCTGTTTAGCACTCACTCATTAAAGTTTAGAGCGGATCTGTAAGTGGCATTTGGCTGCCGTAAGATGGGAGATTTTCTGGCGGTCGTCGCTGTCCCCGTGTAAAGCTTGCCCCCACGTAAATCTAGCCCCTACGTAGATCAAGCTTGGTCCGTGTGATAGGAGACCCGCCCATGAGCTATACCAAAGCCTTTGCCAAATCCGAGTTCGAGCGCCGTGTCGCCGAGGTGAAACGGCGCATGGAAGATGCCGGTTTCGACCTGCTGATCTGCCAGGACCCGGCCAACATGGGCTGGCTGACCGGCTTTGACGGCTGGTCATTTTACACCCCGCAAGCGGTCTTGGTGCATTTGGAAGAGGCCACGCCCATCTGGTTCGGCCGGGCCCAGGACGCCAAGTCGGCGCACATCACCACCGATCTGCCGGCGGCCAATATCGTCGCCTTTTCCGAGCCCCTGGTGCATCACCCCACCCGGCATCCCTTCGACGAACTCTGCGACCTGATCCGAGCGCGGAGCTGGGACAAGGCCCGGATCGGCGTGGAACTGGACGCCCACTATTACACGGCCCGCGCCCACCAGCACATCGTCACGGGCCTGCCCAACGCGGCCGTCAGCGACAATCAGGGCCTGGTCAACTGGGCCCGCCTGATCAAATCCGAAGCCGAACTGGCCTACATGCGCGAGGCCGGGCGCATCGTCACCGATACCATGAACACGGCAATTTCCCGCTTGCGTCCGGGCACCCGCCAGTACGAGGTGATTGCCGATGTCTATCACGCCCAGATCACCGGCTTTGACGGCAAGTTCGGCGACTATGCCAGCCTCTGTCCGCTGATCCAGGTGGGCGAAGGCACCAGCACGCCCCACTTGACCTGGACCGATGAGCCCCTGCCCGACAACGGCTTGATCTGTATGGAAATCGGCGCGGCGCGGCGGCATTATAACTGCCCGCTGACCCGTACCATGCACATCGGCAAGCCGCCGGCCGAGGTCGTGCGCCTGGCCCATGTGATCGTGGAAGGGGGCGATGCCGCCCTGGAAGCCGCCGTGCCCGGCGCCACCTGCGAAGAGGTGGAGGCCGTCTGGCAAGGCATTCTAAGGCGCAACGGCTATGCCAAGGAAAGCCGGGTGGGCTATTCCATCGGCATCAACTATCCGCCCGACTGGGGCGAGCGCACCGCCAGCCTGCGCCCCGGCGACAAGACGGTCTTGCAGGCCGGCATGTGCTTCCACTTCCAGTCGGGCATGTGGCAGGCGGATTTCGGCGCCGCCATTTCCGAACCCTTCGTGGTGACGGAAAAGGGTGGCGAACGCCTGTCCCACGTGGCCCGGGAACTCATCGTGATCGACTGAGGCCACTGTGCCTCTGAAGTAAATTTAGGACGAGAGATGACACAGTTTTTGTCCGACAACGTAACCTCCGCCTGTCCCGAAGTGATGGCAGCCATCATGGCCGCCAATACGGGCGATGCCCTGTCCTATGGCGATGACGACGGGTCCCGGCGGCTCAACAGCCGGTTTTCGGAAATCTTTGAAAAAGACGTTCTGGTGTTTCCCGTGGTCTCCGGAACCGCGTCGAACGCCCTGGCCTTGGCGAGCCTGACTCCGACCTACGGCAAGGTTTTCTGCCACCAGCTGTCCCACATCAACACGGACGAGTGCGGCGCGCCCGAGTTTTTCACCGCCGGGGCCAAGCTGATCCCCATCGACGGGGCCTTGGGCAAACTCCAGCCGGATAACTTGGAAAAAGCCATCCGGGGCGCCGGGAACGTGCATTCCGCGCAGCCGGCCTGTGTCAGTTTTGCCCAATCCTGTGAAACGGGTACGGTTTATCAATTGGACGAAATCTCAGGTCTCGCCCAGGTGGCGCGGCGCCACGGCCTGAGCCTTCACATGGATGGCGCGCGCTTTGCCAACGGCCTGGTGGCGTTGGGCGCGACGCCGGCGGAAATGACCTGGAAGGCGGGTGTGGACGTGCTTTCCTTCGGCGGCACCAAGAACGGCTGTTTGGCGGCCGAGGCGATTGTGTTTCTTCGGCCCGAGCTGGCGGGCACCCTGCCGTTTCTGCGCAAGCGCTCCGGCCATCTGCTCTCCAAGATGCGGTTTATCGCCGCCCAGTTGGAAGCCTATCTGAGCGATGATCTTTGGCTGCGCAATGCCCGCCAGGCCAACGCCATGGCGGCGCGCCTCAGCCAAGGCCTGGCGGCCATCGACGGCGTGAGGCTGGCCTTTCCCACTCAGTCCAACGAGGTATTCGTGGAGTTGCCACGGACGGCGATCGACCGCCTAAAACAGGCAGGCTATGACATCGGCGATCAGGAATTGGACGGTCTGGCTCCGCCCCGTTTCGTCACCGCCTGGAACACCCGGGAGGACGACGTGGACCGCTTTCTCGCCGCAGCGAGTTGATAACGACGCTTGACGGACATGCGGACTTGATGCCTGTGTCGGGTTATTCTGTCCCAAGTCAGTTTGCGAAATCGGCAATGAGACGTCTTCTACCGACATGTCGAAGATATAAGTGACAGTTTGCACGGTCTTTTGCTTCCGGTCGATGTGTCCCGGATCGTTATGTGTGACACAAACAAGCCTGCTTGTCCGTTTCACCTTCTTGAAGACCAGAAGGCCACCGCTGAGCACCTGGATCGGGCCAATTTGCAGCCGTTGAACGCTGTAATGAATATCAATCCGCGGCAGGAGAGTTCTGATCGACTGAAGTGCCAAGGCTTCGCGTGGCTTCTTGGACGAGACGCGTCAGTTTTGCGCGGCTCAAGACGCTGGGCGGTTTCTTACAGCATAGATAGAGCTGGCTGGCCGGCACAGCGATGTCCACGTCAATCTCTTCGAAGCGCGATAAAAACGGATCATCCCAATCGGAATAGGCATAGACCGTGCCGATCGTCTGGGGCAGTTTCAGGGCGCTCAGAATGGCCTCGCGATTGTCGGCGACCACCACGTCGACGGGCCAAAGCCGCCGCGCGCGAAGTTGTCGTTCGATGGACTTGAAGACCTCGGTCCAGCGCTTGAAGGTGACCAGGGTGAAGTTGGATATCTCGGCGCCCGTGACCCGTCTTGTGGGTATGCTGTCCCGATAGGCGAACCACTTGGGCGAAATGGTCACCAGTGGCGCGATGTACATGTTGCTCATCTCTTCGGTGGTCACCATGACGCAGAAATCCAAGGATCCACGGCTCATCTTATCGTAGAGGTCTGACGCGGTTCCGATTTCGAAATCGATCTGAGCGTTGGGAAACGCCAGTTTCAGCTCCCGTGACAACCGCGGCACGATGGCGGAGACACAGCTGCTGTGGGTTCCGATCCTGAACGTGAGCCGCGCGCCTTTCCGGCCGGCCGACTGACGATGGGATATCTGGCCGGACGCTTCCACGATCTGCTCGGCAAAGGGCAGGATCTCAATCTCGCGCCGGGTCAGCCGCAGGGGATGGCGGGTGCGCAAGAACAGTTTGCTGCCGATCGACTTCTCCAAGGCCGCCACGCGGGCCAACACCGTTGGTTGGGAAACGTTCAGCTGCCGCGCCGCGCCACTGAAACTGCCAAGGGCTGCCGCCGCGATGAAGGCCTCCAAATTATTGATATTCATTATTTTTCTCACATCTCATAGGATTTCTTGGGATCAGCATATCAGATTTCCAATCGATGTGGTGCGGCCGTTGACCTAACCTGACGCGCGCGCAATGGTTGCCGCCCCGCAAGCCTCTCAACAAACGACAGGATGCCAAGATGGAAAATCACACACCGGCGATTAATGTTTCGACCGCCGACAAGGTCCGCACGATCGAGATCTGCAATCCGCGTAAGCGCAACGCCATGACCCATCGCATGGCCCGCAGCCTGCTTCAGGCGCTTCGGACCGCGGACAGAGATCCGGGGACGCGGGTCGTGATCTTGTGCGGCGCGGGCGATCTTGCGTTCAGCAGCGGGCATGACCTTGACGAGGCATCCATGTTCGATGAGGAAGGCGACGGCGATCTGGCCTTTGAGTATCCCGCGCAAATGGGGACGCCGGTGATCGCGGCGGTTTCCGGCCACTGCCACGGCGCCGGACTGATCCTGGCGCTCAGCTGCGATATCCGCCTTGCCGACCGCACGGCCCGCTTCCGCTCGCCCGGGGCCGCCTTCGGCATGCTGCCCATGGGCGGTCAGATCGCCCTCTTGCCGCGGATGATGAGCCCGGGGCGTGCCAGTCTGTTCCTGATGTCCGCGTGCCTGCTTGAGGGACAAGACGCGGCGGACTGGGGCTTGGTCGACCTTTTGGTGCCGGACGGTGACGTCAAGGCGCGCGCCCGAGAGCTGGCCAAAGCCATCGCGTCCAATTCACCCGGCACGATCGCAACGATCAAATCCGGCATTGCCAAACTGGCTGACGAAGAGCCCGCCGCACGAATGGCTTGGGAACAGCGGCAGGTGGCGCGCCTGGCAGTCCTGCCGGATGCCGCCGAAGGTGTGGCCGCGGCAAGAGCCCGGCGGGATCCGGACTTCAGCGATATAGAGCAACCGGTGGCATCGAATTGACAGGGCGATCGTGGGGGCGATCGCTCCCCTCGGCAGTGCCCATCACTCTATCTATTTTCGATAACGAATTACCTTAAAGCACTGATATTAGATGTAAAAATAATACAATATAAAAAATTTACATGATTAAATTAACGAAATCCTATCGCGCGGCATGGGCCGGTTCGCTACGGTTCTTCGATCCGAATTCCCATGGTGTGGAGAGTACATAAGTATGGCTGTTGAAGCCTTGAGCGACCTGACGGTGCTGGACCTGACCCGGGTCATCGCCGGCCCCGTTTGCTCCCAGTTTCTCGCTGATTTCGGCGCCACTGTGTGGAAGATCGAAGACCGGAAAGGCGACGAAACCCGGACCTATCGCAAGGATGGCGCGGCCATGTTCAACCGCGGCAAACTGGGGCTGATCGTCGATTTCGCCGATCCCCGTGGTCAGAAGATCATCCGCGGACTGGCGGCAAAAGCGGACGTGGCAGTTGAGAACTTTCGGCCGGGAGGGCTTAAGAAGTACAATCTGCACTTCGGCGATCTGGTGGAAGCGTTCCCTGCTCTGATCGCCGTGTCGGTCTCGGGCTTTGGCCAGACCGGCCCTTGGGCGTCGTCGCTGGGCTATGACATGCTGGTGCAGGCGACCTCCGGCCAGATGTTCACCAGCGGCAGGCCGGGAGATCCGCCGATCCGTTTGGGCGTCTTCATCAATGATCTTTCGGCGGGGCTGGGAGCGGCCACGGCGGTCATGATCGCCTTGCATGAACGGCGCCGGTCGGGCCGGGGGCAATGGCTCGACATGTCGTTGTTCGACTTCGGACTGTTTTCCCTGTCGACCACGGCTGACGAATACATGAACTTTGGCGTCCCCGTCATTCGGGGTGGAGACGGGCATCCCTTCAAGGTTCCCGTACAGCCCTTTGAGGCCAGTGACGGGCCAATGATGCTGGCCGTCGGAAATGACGGCCAGTTCGAGCGCCTGTGCCGGGCGATGGGGCGTGACGATCTCTGGAACGACCCACGGTTCCGCAAAAACGATGATCGCCGTCAAAACCTCGCCGCACTGACCGCCGTTCTTGCCGAAGCCTTCCGCCGGCATCCGGTGCAGTACTGGATGGACCTGCTGGTTCCCGTCAAAGTCCCGGTTTCGCCGATGAACGACGTGGACGGCATGATGCGGTCCGCGCACACCCACGCCCGCAAAATGGTCGTGGAGGCTGAAACCGAATTCGGCGGCACCACCAAGATCATGGGCAACCCGCTGCAGCATTTCAGCCGGACACCGCCGATCATGCGCGCACCCCCCCGGCACGGACAGCACACGCGGCAGGTGTTGAGAGAGGTCTTGTCCATTCAGGACGATGAGCTCCGTACGCTGCAATCGGACGGCGTCATCGTCCTGGAAGCCGGCGGCGACCCGCGCGAGGAGACGCAACCCGGTCTCGGCAATCAGAATCTCAACTAGAATCGAATTAAAAAGGGAGAGAACTCATGGCGACGAAGAACACGGGCCGGTCCGATTTAGGAACCAAGCAGCGCCTTTCGCAGCATGATCGTGATGTCTTGGAAGCGGCGTTAAAAACCGGCGCGAGCCGCCGCGAGGTGATGAGGTGGCTCATGGCGGCGGGCATGACCCTCGGCGCGGCGGGAGTCGTCTTCGGGTCCGCTCGGAAAGCAATTGCAGAGACGCCCAAACGGGGCGGGGCGCTGCGCTTCGCCTGGGATGTGCACGGGCCCTCGGATACGCTCGATCCCATCGCCATCTTCACCTCCCTCGATTTCGCCCGGGCGCGGATGCACTATAACGGCCTCTGCCGCTTCCAAGAGGATCTGACCGTTGGTCCCGAACTGGCGACGGAGTGGTCGTCGAACTCGGATGCGACGGAATGGACTTTCCGCCTGCGCGACGGGGTCGAATGGCATGACGGGGGCCGCTTCACGGCCGATGACGTGATCTATTCCATGAACCGCCATCTGGGCCAGGACTCCACCTCGCGCGCCAAATCACAGGTCGCGGGTATTTCGGAATGGGTGAAGGTCGATAACGGGACCGTCAAAGCCGTTCTGGCACAGCCCAATGCGGAGCTTCCCATCGTGCTGGGCATGTTCCATTTCAAGATTGTCAAAGACGGCACGACGGATTTCTAAACCGCCATCGGGACCGGGCCCTATCGCATCGTCGAGTTCAAGCCGGGCGTGCGGGCCATCCACGAACGCAACGATAACTACTGGAACTCCGACGTGTCAGGTCCCTACCTTGACCGCATCGAATCCTTCGCGATCACGGACAGCGTGGCGCGGATGAATGCGCTGGTTGCCGGCGATATCCACATGTCCGGCAACCTTGACCCGCAAGCGATCGATCAGATCAACGCGGCGGACAACGTGACGGTCTTCGACGTGCCGTCGGGCAAGTTCCCCACAATCGCGATTTCCCTCGACCGGGAGCCGGGCAACAACCCGGACTTCGTCATGGGCATGAAGCATCTGCAACGCCGGGACCGAATCCTGAACGTGGTCCAGAAAGGGATCGGGGCGCTTGGAAATGACCAGCCCATCGGCCCGGCCTATGGCGCGAGCTGGTGCGCGGCGGCCAATTCTCCGCCGCGGGACTATGACCCGGACCGTGCGAGCTTCCATC
>JANQKX010000128.1 GCA_028280915.1 Kiloniellaceae bacterium | reverse complement strand
TTGGACCCGGCCGTTCAGCCCAACGCCGCCCACCAAGCCTTGCCGATACTGGAGCGGGATTGGCCCGGGCCCGTCCTGCTGGTCACGCAAAACATCGACGATCTGCACGAAAAAGCCGGCGCGCGGAACCTGCGCCACATGCACGGGGAGTTGCTGAAAGCCCGCTGCACCGCCTGTGAAACGGCCATGGACTGGACCGGTGATTTGGGCCTGAAGAGCGCGTGCCCCGCGTGCGGCCAAGTTGGTTTCCTGCGGGTGGACGTGGTCTGGTTCGGCGAGATGCCCTATCACATGGAGGCCATCTTTTCGGCCCTGGCCCAGTGCCGGCTGTTCATCTCCATCGGTACCTCGGGCAACGTCTATCCGGCCGCCGGCTTTGTGGAGGAGGCGAGCCTGATGGGCGCCCATACGGTGGAGCTGAACTTGGAACCCTCCGCCGGGCAAAGCCTCTTCGCCGAACGGCGCTATGGCCCGGCCACGGAAATCGTGCCCGCCTTCGTAACCGAACTCTTGGAAGGGACCAAGACGTGAGCGAGGCTTGCCTGAACGATGTCCTGTCCGCGGCCCGGGCCTGCACGGTCTGCGCCGAACATCTGCCCTTGGGGCCGCGCCCGGTCTTGCGCGCGGGCGCCGGTGCCCGCCTTCTGATCATCGGCCAGGCCCCGGGCACCCGGGTTCATGAATCGGGCATCCCCTGGAATGACCGCTCCGGCGACCGGCTGCGGGACTGGCTGCAGGTGGACAAGGAGACCTTCTACGACGCGGGGCGCATCGCCATCGTGCCCATGGGGTTCTGTTATCCCGGCGTGGACAGCCGGGGCGGCGACAAACCGCCCCGCCCCGAGTGCGCGCCCTTGTGGCACCCCCAGGTCCTGGCCGGCCTGCCCGGCGTGGAACTCACCCTGCTGATCGGCCTCTACGCCCAAAAGCGCTATCTGGGCAAGGCACGCAAGGGCTCCCTCACCGACACGGTGGCCCATTGGCGGGACTACGATCCCGGCTACCTGCCCCTGCCCCATCCGTCCTGGCGCAACACGGCTTGGCTGCGCAAAAATCCCTGGTTCGAGCAGGATTTGCTGCCCGTCCTGCGCCAGCGCGTTCAAGATTTGCTGTCCAGCTAGGATTCGACGGGCGCCACCGCATAGGCGCAGCGCCGGGCCCCGGCGACGATGTGATCCGTGCGCTCCACCGTAACTTCCGGCCCCAGCACGGCGCGGAACACGTCCAGTTCCATGGCGCAGAGGCCCTGGCAAGCGGCCGCGGCGGCACAGACCGGGCAGTGGTTTTCCACGAAACAAAAGGCGCCGCTGCCGTCCCCTTCCACCGCCGCCATGTAACCCTCGTCGGTGCGGATGCGGGCCAGGGCGATCAATTGATCCTTGAGACTGGACTTGCCGGCAAGGGCACGGCGGTAGTCCTGGATTTGCTCCTCGGCCCGCACAGCCAGGAGCTTGTTCAGGCCCGTTTCGCCGAAAGTTTGCCGCATGGCCTTGAGCAGGCCCACGGACAAGTCAGCATGACCATCGGGAAAAAACCGGTCCGCCGCCGGGGTCAGGCGCCACAGCTTGGCCGGGCGCCCCTTGGGCCGCGCCTCTTCCCGGTAGGCCACCAGGCCTTCGTCGCGCAAACCATAGAGATGCTGCCGCACTGCCATGGCGGAAACGCCTAGCTCGTCGGCCAGGCCATTGGCATCCCGGGGCCCGTGACGCTTTAGATAGTCCACGATGGCCCGGCGCCGGCGCGCGTCACCCAGTTTTCCGTTTTTACTCGGTTCGGTTTTAGTCATGGCATTTAACTAAAGAATTTTCTTTACAAATACAAGAGGCGAAACTAATTTCAACAGAATATCCTTTAGAAACGTGAATCGTCCAAGTTCCATCGTCCAGAGAGGATCGGCCATGATACAGCCCGTGACACAGCCAGCGCCCCTAGATAGCGCCGACGGCACCTGGGTCCGCGTTGCCGCTCTCGCGGACCTGGCCGAGAAAGGCGCCAAAGTGGTCAAGGTGGGCCGCAAGCAGATCGTGCTGTGGCATGGCGACAAGAGGGTTTATGCCTGCAACAACCGCTGCCCCCACGAAGGCTATCCGCTAAAAGAGGGACATTTTGCAAACGGCTGTATCCTCACCTGCAATTGGCATAACTGGAAATTCGATCTTGAGAGCGGCGAAACCCTGATCGGCGGGGATAAACTGCGCCGCTACCCGGTGGATATCATAAACGGGGACATCTACTTGGATGTGAGCGACCCGCCGGGGCCGGAGCGGGCCGCCGCGGCTCTCGCGGCCTTGAAGGACTCCTTCCGCCGCCTGGAATACGACCGCATGGGCCGGGAATTGGCCCGCCTCGCCGCGGCCGGCGCCGATCCTCTGGACGGGGTGCGCCACGCCTTTGCCTGGACCCACGATCGCCTGGAATACGGCAGCACCCACGCCCAGGCCGCCGCCGCCGACTGGCTGGCCCTGCGCCGCGACCTGGCGGCGGACGCGGCCGACGATCTGGTGCCCCTCATGGAAATCGTCGGTCACTTGGCCTACGATAGCCTGCGGGAGTTCGAATACCCCTTCCCCACGGAAGTGCGGCCCTATACGCCGGAAGCCCTGGTGCAAGCCATTGAAAACGAAGATGAAGTGGACGCCGTCGCCCGGGTGCGCGACGCCCTGCGGAACGGCCTGACCTTTCAGGACCTGCTCAATCCCTTGAGCCGGGCCGCCCTGGCCCACTACGCCGATTTCGGCCACGCGATCATCTATGTGCACAAAACGGGGCAGCTCTTGGCGTTCCTGGGCCCCCAGTCCACCGAGCCTCTGGTTCTGGCCCTGGTGCGCAGCCTTTGTTACGCCTATCGGGAAGATTTCATCCCCGAGTTCCGCGGCTATGCCGAGGCCGTCGTTAAACTGGCGAAAAAGCTGCCCACCGCCGGCGATGGGAATGTGCCGGCGCCGGAAGCCTTTCGCGGCCTTTCCGCCAAACAGGCCATGGCCCGCTGCGTGGCGGCGGATGCCAGCGCCGAGCGCCTATTCGATGCCCTCTTGGGCGCCTCCGCCTGGAACCTGCTGCACTTCAACACGGATTTCGAGCAGCGCACGGACCGGCCCGTGTCCGACAACGTGGGCTGGCTGAGTTTCACCCATGCCATCACCTTCGCCGAGGCCGTCTGGGCCACCTGCCAGCGGCAGCCCGAGCTCTGGCCCGCCGGGCTGCTGCAGATGGCATGTTTCGTGGGCCGCAACAGCGCCTATGTGGACGGCACGCTAGACGTGACCCCTTGGCGGGTTGCCGATCCTAGTGCGTTTTTGCGGGACGAAGGCCGCGCCCTGTTCGACCACGGTCAGTTCGAACACATCATCTCCGCCCATCTGATCAAGACCTGGGCCGCCGCCGGGGCCTTGGTGCAGGCCTGTCCGCAAGCGCCCTGGGTGGATGACCTCACCGCCAGCTTGAACCGCTTCCTGCACACCCCGTCCAAGCGGCGCCATAGCCGGCGCACCGCCCGGCAATCCCTCGAATTTGTCGCCCGGGAAGGCTGAACGGTCGGGCCGTCCGCCCGCATGACAGTAAAAAGGGAAAATCCATGCGCGTTTTACTGACCGGGGGCACCGGCTCCATCGGTGCCGCGGTCCTGAGCGAGTTGATCGACGCCGGCCACGACATCTTGGCCCTGGCCCGCTCGCCGGACTCCGCCACCCGCCTTGCCGCCCAAGGCGCGGCGGCCCTCTCCGGCGACATGTTGCGGCCCGCCGGCTGGGCCGGCGCTGTGGGCGAGGTGGAGGCGGTCATTCACCTGGCCACCAGTTTCAGCGAAGAAATGGGCCAGGAAGACCAAGCGGTCTTGCAGGCGCTGATCGAGGCGGCGCAAGGACTGTCCAAGCCTCGCCGTTTTCTCTATACCGGCGGCACCTGGCTCTATGGTGAAACCGGCGACCGCATCGCCACCGAGGCAACGCCCTATGACCCGCCGGCGCCCGAGGCCTGGTGGCCGGAGGCCGCCGAGCTGCTGTTGGCCGCCGGTTGTTTCCGGACCAGCATTATCCATCCGGGCATGGTCTATCACCGGGACGGCGGCGTGTTTTCCCGTTTCGTGGCAGATGCCCGAAAGGGTGGCCCGATCGAGATCTGGGGATCGCCCGAAACCCGCTGGCCCCTGGTGCACCGCCGCGATGTGGCCAGCGCCTATCGCCTGGTCCTGGAAAAGGGCGTGACGGGTCAGTCCTACAATGTGGCCAGTGAAGTTGGGGTCCCCGTGGACCGCATCGTGGCCGCCATTGCCCAACGCTTCGGCGTCTCGGGCCCGCCCAAGATCCGGACCACGGCCGATGTGGTCGCCCAATGGGGCAGCTGGGCCGTCGGCCCCACCCTGGACCAGCGCATGGGCAGCGCCAAGATCACCGCCGAACTGGGCTGGCGCCCCGTGGTGACCGACGCCATCCAGGATATGCTGGGCCAAACCGCCGATTAAGCCGAACGGGCACGGGCCGGGGTTCGCCAAGGCGGCGCCGGAAATCCGACCCTAGTCGCTTGCTTTTGGTTATTCGGAAGCTTCGGTCCAACGGGCCGCGAAACTCTTCGGCCAGCCATAATAGCGTTCCACGAAAATTTCCGTATTGGGGAAAAGCGCCGCCATTTCCCTAAATCGGAAAAGGTTAACCCCATCCACATGCAGCCGACGCTCGTCGAGGGACTTACCCTTGTGCTTGCCGATCAGACCCAGATACTGGACGCGAAGGGGCTGGGGCAGCCAATGGGCGCCAATAAGGCGATAATGGGGTTCCACCGGAAACTCCCACGCCGGGGCCTGCATCCAGCCGGCTCTGCCAACCCGCCTGACTTCCGCGGCCATGGCCTTCATGTCCCGCCAAAGCCCCACGTGTTCGATCACGGAATTGGAATGGATGAAATCGACCGACCGATCGGCATAATTCTCCAGGTTCCGCGCATCGCCCACCTCATAACTGAAGATTCCAGACTGGTCTTTATTCTCAAGGCCCTTTTGCCATTGGGTTTCGGTGATGTTTTGGATCTTGATGGAGGCGATTCGGTCATAACCCACGTTGTCCCAATAGCTGGCGCGCCCGCCCACGTCCAAAATGTTCAAATCGCGGCCGAGATGCTCCGCCGTCGCCACGATCAGATCGCGCAGCACCTTGCCCCGCTTGGCGCGAAACTTGTTGACCGTGGCCGTATTCGACTTGGCCAGTTTGGGTTTAACAGGCCCATTGGCCTCTTGCGTCACCGTTGTCATTTAAGCGCCCCCACTGAGTCATTTGGAACGTAAAGTCTTATCTTTGCCGACGTAGTCTCGAGGAGGGCCCTTATGCCACGCCCGTCCTAACACTTTAAAGAACGATTAGTTTATTGGAAAATTGCAAGAATGTCAAAACGTTAACCATAAGATTGTGTGCCGCCAAAATTAACCAACCCTACGATCACCCCTTCGTAAAAAAGTGTCACAATCCGTCATTCGGACCAGGGGTTTTGATCGAGTCCTTAGATCAATGACTCAAGGGAGCGTTAGTTCCCTGTTAACCATAGATTTCGGGACTCGGCACCACATGAGTCTTCTCGGCGGAACCGCTAAGTGGTTAAGGTTTAACCTTTATCTCCGTGCTGAGCAGGCCAAACCGCCGGTTTCAAATTGAGAACACTGACTGAAACGCAAAGATTATGACCCGTCGAGGGAGCGACCTGGATTGTCGGATTTTTCGGCAAGCACAAGGCGCCAGTGGCTCCTTTACGGCATAACCACCTTTTGCCCTGTAAAATCGAAGGTCGCCTGGCCGCTTAGGGCGTTCATGTCGAAGGGATCGCCGTCCAGGGGTACGAAGGAAAGGGTGGTGGTGCCGGAGAGTATCTGCTTTTGCGCGTCAAAGCTGGCGCTCATGTCCAGACGAGCGATCTCTTGCGGGTCGCCGGCCTTGCCGGTGAAGGTAAAGTCCAAAATCAAGGCGGCGAGGTTGACCTTGCCGTCTTCCACCGTGCCGCACATCCAGGCGCCGCGTCCGTCGCTGAAGGGCGGATAGCTGGTATCCCCGGCCTCCCGGGAATCGGAGAAAAAGGCGTTGCCGTCGCTGGTGAGCGACAAGAGGCTGCGGCTGGCCACGGCCTTGTCGCCGGCCTTCTCATTGCTGATCAAAAAGGTGCCCACCGCGGGAAGACAAGGCTCCAAGGCGGGATCGTCGGCCCGGGCAATGCCTAAACCGCCGCCCACGGCGATGCCCATGCCAAGAGCCAAGGCCAAAACAGCACCCATACCGCTTTTC
>JANQKX010000127.1 GCA_028280915.1 Kiloniellaceae bacterium | reverse complement strand
GCCGCTTCCTCGCCGAGCAATTGGTAGACCTCTTCTGCCTGCCAGACGTAGAACTTGCCTTCCTCGCCCTCGCTGTCCGCGTCCAGGCTGGCGGCGAAGGCACCGCACGGCGCGCCGCTGCCTGCCGCGGTTTCCGCCATCATCTCCCGATACAGCCAATCGATGGTCTCGCGCACGCGGGTTTCGTACAAGGGATCGCCGCTGTCGCGCCACGCCGTGGTCAGGCATTGGATGAGCTGAGCGTTGTCGTAGAGCATTTTTTCGAAGTGGGGCACCAGCCAGCGGTCGTCAACCGCATAGCGGGCATAGCCGCCGCCCAGATGATCGTAGATGCCGCCCTGGCTCATTTTGCGCAGGGTCAGGTCGACGGCGGCCCGAAAGGTTTGATCCCCCGTGCGCTTCCAGGCCCGCTGCAGCAAGCGCAGCACGCCCGCCTGGGGGAATTTGGGCGCGCCGCCGATGCCGCCATTTTGAAAGTCGAAATTCTGGACCAGGTGCTGACACACCCGGTCGATGATCTCCAAGGAAATCTGCGGTCCCGCTTCATGACGGGAAAGACCCTCCAGGGCCTCGCCAATGGCCTTGACGTTGTTTTGAACCTTTTCCGGTTCTTTTTGATAAATCTGGGAGAGGCGTCGCAGCACGTCCGGAAAGCCGGGTCGGCCGAACTTCGCGATGGGCGGAAAATAAGTGCCGCCCCAAAAGGGCCGGCCCTCGGGGGTCAGGAACATGGTCAAGGGCCAGCCGCCTTGCTCGCCGAGCAGGGCCAGCGCCGACTGATAAATGGTGTCCAGATCGGGCCGTTCCTCCCGGTCCACCTTGATGTTGACGAAGAGCTCGTTCATCACGGCGGCGATCCGGGGATCCTCGAAGCTTTCATGGGCCATGACGTGGCACCAATGGCAGGCGGCATATCCGATGGACAGCAGGATCGGCCGATCTTCGGATTTGGCATAATCTAGGGCCGCTTGGTCCCAGGGTTGCCAGGCGACCGGATTGTCTTTGTGCTGCAGGAGGTAGGGGCTGGTTTCTTGGTCTAAGCGATTGTGCAGGTCAGCTTGGGCCATTGAGGGCGGGCCTTTCCATTTTGAGCAATCATCATAGGGGAGGGCTGGTATATCGCAAACCAGGTCACCGATGATGAGGTCAGAGGATTTGGTCGGGCCCATCACCTTGCGTTTTTTCCCACAAACCGCTATCAGCTCACGGGAAATGGACCTTTATATATATGGGTCTTGGCCGGTCATTTGTCTGCGGGCCGTGATGAAAATTCAAGACTCTTGTGACACAAATGCCCCATAGCCTCGGCTGTCGTGCGTAGAGGGTAAGAGGGCGACATCCATACGGGGATAAAGCCGTGAAAGTCACCATCGACATCGATTGCACTCCGGAAGAGGCACGCCGTTTTTTCGGTTTGCCGGACGTGGCGCCCATGCAAGAAGAGCTGCTGGGGGAGTTGAAAGATCATTTGTCCAAGAGCATGGGCGCCATGAGCCCGGAGGAAATGATCAAGATGTGGATGACCAGCGGCTTTCAGGGTATGGACCAATTGCAAAAGGCCTTTTGGGCCCAAGCGGGCAAGGCCAAGGGCGGGGGAGCCAAAAAAGGCGGTTAAGTCTTGGCCGGCGATAACCCTTGCTGCGGGGAATAATGGACAACAAGGATACGGTGTTTGCCCTGTCGTCGCCGGCCGGGCGGGGCGCGGTGGCGGTGGTCCGCTTGTCCGGCCCCCGCGCCGGTGGGATCTTGCGGGACCTGAGCGGCCGCGCGCTGCCGGTGCCCAGACAAGCTTGTCTGCGGCGATTAACCAATCCGAGAAACGGGGAGGTCACTGACCAAGCCCTGGTGCTTTGGTTTCCCGGTCCCCACAGCTTCACGGGAGAAGATCTTGTGGAGCTGCATATTCACGGCAGCCTGGCGGTGGCGGCGGCGCTCTTCGATGCCTTGGCCGAGTTTGAGGCGGTGCGCCCTGCGGAAGCCGGGGAATTCACCCGGCGGGCCTTTGAAAATCACAAGCTGGATTTAAGCGAGGTGGAGGGCCTGGCCGATTTGATCGCGGCCGAGACCGAGGCCCAGCGGCGCCTGGCCCTGCGCCAAATGGAAGGCGCCCTTTCCGACCAATCCGAAAGATGGCGCCAGGGCCTGATGCGGCAGCTGGCCCACCTGGAGGCGTGGATTGACTTTCCTGATGAGGAGCTGCCGCCGGATGTCTTGGAAAACATCGGGGCGGCGGTGGATGACCTGATCGGGTCCATCGATGAGTATCTCAGGGCGGGTCAGGGGGTTGAAAGAATTCGCACCGGTCTGGAGGTGGCCATTTTTGGCCGGCCCAACGTGGGCAAATCTTCCCTGCTGAACCGGATTGCCCGGCGGGATGCGGCCATCGTGTCGGAGACGGCCGGCACGACGCGGGACGTGGTGGAAGTGCGCCTGGATCTGGGCGGTTATGCGGTGACCCTGGCCGATACGGCCGGCCTTCGATTGCTG
>JANQKX010000124.1 GCA_028280915.1 Kiloniellaceae bacterium | reverse complement strand
CGTCAAAGGCCTCCGGCTTCAGGCGGGCCGGCGGTTTTTGGGTCAGCCAGCGGCAGTAGCGCCAGGCCAGGATCAGGCCGACGATGTAGGCCAGGGAGTACCAGCGAATGGCGATGGGCCCCAGTTGCAGCGCGATGGGGTCCAGATCCGGGTAAGCAAAAGCGGCGATCATTTATAAGGATCTTCCTGGCTCAAAAAGTCTCTGACATAGCGGCCGACCCCATCTTCCAAGCTGGTGAAGGGGCGGTCGTAGCCGGCTTGCCGCAGGCGCGCCATCCGGGCCTCGGTGAAGTATTGATACTTGTCGCGAATGGCCTCGGGCGTGGGAATGAAATCGATGGCCGGGGCTTGCCCCATGGCGCCGTAAACGGCTTGGGCCAGGTCGGCAAAACTGCGGGCTTGCCCGGTACCCACGTTGAACAGGCCGCTAACCTGGGGGTGATCCAACAGCCACAGCATGATGTCCACGCAGTCCTCGACCCAGACGAAGTCCCGCAACTGACCGCCGTCCGTGTAGTCCGGGCGGTGAGACTGAAACAGTTTTGCCCTTTCGCCCCGCTGGATCTGTTGAAACAGGTGCAGGGCAACGCTGGCTTGTCCCCCTTTGTGAAATTCGTTGGGGCCGTAAACGTTGAAGAACTTCAAGCCCGCCCATTGGGGCGGTTTGGCGGCCGCGCCGGGCTTGTTCTGCGTCAGATTTTGCACCACCCAGCGGTCGAAGAGATGCTTGCTCCAGCCGTAACCGTTCAGGGGACGTAAGTTGGCCAAGTGCTCTGGCGCGGCGGAGTCGTCGAAGCCGTGACTGCCGTCGCCGTAGGTGGCGGCCGAGGAGGCATAGATAAAGGCGATGCCCTCGGCGGCGCAGAATTCCCAGAGCTTTTTCGACAGACGAAAATTGGTTTCCACCAAAAGATCGCCGTCGGTTTCCGTGGTGGCGGAAATGGCGCCCATGTGGAACACGGCGCGCAATCGGTCTTTTTCCGCGTCCAGGAAAGCGCCCAAGCCGGTGGGCGCGAACACATCGGCCAAGGTATTATGGGCCAGGTTGCGCCATTTGTCCCCATGGCCCAACCAGTCGTTCACCGCGACCCGCCCGCCGCGCGCGGCCAAGGCGGCGAGCAAATTCGAGCCGATGAACCCGGCACCGCCGGTGATCAATATCATGCCTCGCAATCTCCCTTGGAAGTCGACCGGCAAGCCGTTAGCCGTGTCGCCCCTTATTAGAGCCCAAAGGGGCACCGGGCAAGGCCCCCTGGAGGATGGTCCGGGAGGATGGTCCGGGGGGATGGCTCATCTGACGATTTTTTGATCCCGGCCGATCGCCGTTGATCCCTGACCTTGATGCGTCCTCCCTGCGTTCCCATAATGAAATGAATAGACAAAATAGGGGGTGTCCGCTCGGCGACTCCAAGCCGCCGCGCCACCTCCTCGTGGGACCCCAGATAGAGAGTCGTCAGATGCAGTCACAAAGCCGCCTATTGGAAGACCTTGCCCGGGTTGCCAGCAGCGCCATGGGCGTCGCCGCGGGCATGCGTGAAGAAGTGGAAGCCCGCTTGCGCGAGCAGTTCGAGCGCATCCTGGGGCAGATGGACCTGGTTTCCCGCGACGAGTTCGAGGCGGTCCAGGCCATGGCCGCCAAGGCCCGCGAGGAACAGGAAGTACTGGCGGAGCGGGTGGCGGCGTTGGAAGCGGCGCTTGCCGACGCGCAGCCAAAGAAAACCGCTGCCGGCCGGGCGAAGAAGAGCAGCACACAAGACGTCTGATCCCTCGGGCCCGCTGGACCGTGACCACTTTCGGCCGGTCCGTTCGGCTCATGTCGCTTATCCACAAAAAAATGGCCCAAATCGGCCCTTTGACCGTTTCACTGGTTGCGCTGCGGAATCGAAGCTGGCACCCT
>JANQKX010000120.1 GCA_028280915.1 Kiloniellaceae bacterium | reverse complement strand
CGTCCGGCGGATCATCCGGTGGTGGCGCGCTTGCGCGATAGCGGGGCAATCTTTCACGCCCGCAGTGCGACACCGGAATTCAGCTGCGCCTGGGTGACGACGAGCCGTCTTCACGGCACGACGGGGACACCTTGGAATCTGGCATACACCTGTTCCGGGTCGTCCGGCGGATCGGCCGCCTCCCTGGCGGCGGGCACCTCGAGCTTGGCGACGGGATCGGATATTGCGGGTTCGACCCGCGGACCCGCGGCGGCTTGCGGCGTGGTGGGGTATAAGCCGCCCTATGGCCGCAATCCCGACCTGCCGCCCTTTAACCTGGACAGCTACAACCAAGTAGGTCCCTTGGCGCGAACGGTCGCTGATTGCGCCTTGATGCAGAATGTCATGTCGGGATTCCATCCTGACGACATGGCCACCTTGCGGGATGACATGACCATTCCCTTGCAACATGACGGTGTCGCGGGCCTTCGCATTGCCTATACCATGGATGTGGGCAACAAGGTGGTGGCGCCAGAAGTGGAAGAGCAAACCCGGGCCGCCCTGGCGGTACTGGCGGATCAAGGGGCGATCATCGAACCGGTGGACTTGGGCTGGGGCGGGGAAACCCTGGCCGCGGCACGGTCTTACCTGGACCATCTCTTCGGTCATTACCTGGTGCAGGAAAAAGAGGCGCATCCGGACCTGATCTGCGACTACACCGCCTTTTTGGCCGAGCGGGCCGCTGCCGTCACCACCGACGATTTTTTCAAATCCTATGAGGTCAGCGGCCGGATGTACCAGAGCATCGCCCCGTTGTTGGAGCACTACTATGCCCTCGTTTGTCCGGTGTTTGTGACCCAGGAGGTCAAGGCGGAGCAGATGCCTTGGGAGATTATGACCGTGCGCGGCCAGGATTTTGACTCGGACTATGAATTCACCCTGATGCCCCAGTTCAACATGTTAAGCCGCCTTCCCGTTTTGGCCGTGCCGGCGGGTGTGGCGGGCAACGGCCTGCCCGTGGGCATCCAGATTGTCGGCCGTTCCTTCGATGACCCGCGGGTGTTCCGCTTGGCGGCGGCCTTGGAACAGGCGGCCCCTTGGCTCGATTGCCCGGCGCGCCGTCCATCCCTTTAGCAGTAGCATCGTACCTTTGTGGCCCAAAAGTTAGCCAAATTGGAGAGAGAAATGTCTGCCCTCGATCTTGACCTTTGTTACACCGCCGCCACGGATGTCTTGGCGCGCTTCCGCGCGGGTACCCTGTCCCCCGTGGAATACCTTGACGCCCTCATTGCCCGTGCCGAGGTGGCGGAACCCAAGGTCAATGCCTTTGCCTTCACCTTTTTTGACCAGGCCAGGGAAGCGGCCCGTCAGGCCGAGCAGCGTTATGCCACGGGTGACGAGGCGAGCCTGCGTCCGCTCGAGGGCCTTCCCGTGGCGGTGAAGGACGAGATGGATATCGCCGGCCAGCCCATGACCAACGGGTCCCTGTATCTTAAAGACAATGTGAGCACGGAAACCCATTTTTCCGTGCAACGACTGCTGGACGCGGGGGCGATCGTGCATGCCCGCACCACCACGCCGGAGTTTTCCTGCTCCGGGACGGCGGACTCGCGTATTCACGGCACGACCCGCACCCCCTGGAACGGCCAGTTCACCTGCGGCGGATCTTCCGGCGGCTCGGGCGCGGCCCTGGCCGTGGGGACGGCGCCCTTGGCCACGGGCTCGGACATCGGCGGATCGATCCGCATTCCGGCCGCCTGCTGCGGGGTGGTGGGTTTCAAGCCGCCCTATGGCCGCAACCCGGACAACACCGCTTTCGCCTATGACATGTATGCGGTCATGGGGCCCATGGCGCGAACGGTGGGCGACACCATCCTGATGCAGAACATCCTCTGCGGCCCCCACCCCTTGGACAATGCCTGCATCCGCCCGAAAATGCAGCTGCCCCAGTCCTACCCCAGCGTCAAGGGATTGAAGATCGCTTGGTCCATGGATCTGGGGTACTTCCAGGTGGACGCCCATGTGCGAGCCAATACCATGAAAACCTTGGAGGTGCTTTCGGATCTGGGCGCCGAGTTGGTGGAGGTGGATTTCGGCTGGAGCGCCGAAGCGGATCGCGCCACCCAGAACTACCTGGATCATCTTTTCGGCGGCTACATCGCGGAGGTGGTTGCCACCGATCCGTCCCTCGCCAGCCCCTGGGGGCTCTACTGCGCCGAAGCGCATGGCCATACCACCGGCATGGATTTTTACAATGCCTACGAAATGCAAAAGACCATGGCGCACCACGTCGGCCCCATTTTGGAGGACAGCTATGCGTTCATTTGCCCCACCATGGGCTTTCACGAAATCCCAGCCGATCAGCATCCCAAGGACGCGGTGGTGATTAACGGCAAGGAAGTGGACCCGCTTTACGGTTGGTGCATGTGTCACCCCTTTAACATGCTGGGCCGCTGCCCGGTGCTGTCGGTGCCCTCGGGCATGGGGGGCAATGGCCTGCCCACGGGCATTCAGATCGTCGCCCGTCATTTGGATGACGAGCGGGTGTTCCGGGTGGGTAAGGCACTGGAGCAGGCCCAGCCCTGGTTGGACTGCGCGGAACGGCGTCCGGTGCTTTAACCCTAGCGCCCAACTAACGCGTCAAGGGACAAGGGGCGCGCCGGGATCGTCCCCCAACACGCCGCGGCCGGGTCATGCGATATGAAGCTTGTGGCGATGGGGCGGGATGACAATGCGGTGGAAGGTCAGGGGGGCCTCGCCGATGGTCCGCACGCCGATATCGCATTGCTGACCCAAGGTCCCGGCTTCAACACCCAGCGCTGTCGCAACGTCTCCATCGAGGGCTGCGAATGAAAGGGTCCAATCCCGGCTGATGGAGGGCATGCCGAAACGCAGATGGATCATCTGCTGAATGCCGATGTTGATCAGACTTTCGGGAGGAAAATCAAGCAGCACCCAGATTTTCGGATCGGCGAAGTAGAAATCACTGAGGGTGAAAAACTCATCGGCGATGTTCATAACGCGGGAGAGCTGAAGGTACTTCTCACGGTGGCCCAATAGTTCCGTCCACGGGCCCGACGCGCTGGTCTCTTTTACTTCCAGCGCCACCGCATCGACCTGCATTTGTTTGCCGGTATCGCCGTTAAGGAACTGAAAAAAGACGTAGTCGCGAGTTAGATTTTCTTCCGAGGCGACGAATGTACCCTTGCGCTTGGTGCGGGTGACCATGCCGTGCTCGGCCAACATGTTCAGGCTCGCCTGGACCGTCGCCAGACTGAGGGGAAGATGACGCGTGATTTCCAAGTCCGTGGGCAGCCGTTCGCCCGGATTCCAGAAACCCTGCTCGATCATTTTCCACATGGCGCGGTAGAGCTTGCTGCGCTTTGGGCCCGGGTCTTGGGCCATTTGACGAAAAAACTCAGACAAGGCTTCCGATTTAAAATCCGCACCGGAGGCTTCTTTTTTGGACTGCTGGGCGGCCGTTTCTGGCATTTTTATCGATTTCTCATTCCCAGCCGCCAGATAAAAAAGAGGGTCAACAAGGTAAAGGGCAGGGCGAGCGGCTTGGTGAAGAATACCAAGATGTTGTTGTCATTCAATACCATGGTCTGGCGCAGGGTATGTTCCAGCATGGGCCCCAGCAAAAAACCGATAAACAGCGAGACAATGGAAAAGCCTGTCTTGCGCATCACGTAGCCCAAGGCGGCAAAGGCGAACATGATGCCGATCTCGAAGATGGAGTTGGAGGGGATCCAGACCCCGATGACGCAGAACACCGTGACGATCGGCAGAATGATGGCCTTGGGCACCTTGGTGACCTGCACCCAGATGGGAATGCCGAAACGACCGATGATCAGGTGAACCCCGTTGGCGATCAGCATGGAGGCGAAGAGGGCGTAGACCAACTCCCCGTTGGTCTGCAGCATGAATGGCCCGGGTGTGATGCCGTGGATGATGAAGGCCCCGATCAGCAAAGCCGCGGCGATGTTGCCGGGAATGCCGAGGGCGATGGTGGGGATTAGGTTGGCGCCGGTCACCGCGCTGTTGGCCGCCTCGGTGGCGGCGATGCCTTCCAGCTTGCCGGTGCCGAAGGCCTCGGGTGTTTTGGACGCCCGCTTGGCCGCGCCATAACCCAAGAAACCGGCCAGGGTGACGCCCAGCCCCGGCATCATGCCCACGAAAGTGCCGATGTAGGCGGAGCGGAACAGGGTCTTGATGCACGAGCGGAATTCGGACCAGAGGATGTTCTGGTCCTTGGGGTTGTAGGGGGTGGGCTTAATGGTTGCGCCATCCCCCGGGCGCCAGACGATGAAGAGTTGGCTCAAAACCGAGCTCAAGGCCAAGAGCCCGATGGCCATGGCATTCAAGGAGATGCCGTCGTAAAGGTCGATGATGCCGAAGGTCATGCGCTGGGTGCCGTCCTCCGGGTCGAGCCCCACCGTGGCCAGGAACACGCCGAAGGCCGCCGCCGCCA
>JANQKX010000118.1 GCA_028280915.1 Kiloniellaceae bacterium | reverse complement strand
GGTGCTGCTCGGCGCGGAATCGGTGAGCTGCACCACCCATGACGACGGCGAGGCCTATTTGGTCAGCGTGGACGGCGAAGCGGAGATCCGGCTTCACCTCTTCAGCCACGACGATGATGCCTTGGTGCTCTGCGAGGCCGATGGCCAGGCCATGACCGTGCAGGTGGAGACCAAGGGGCCGCGGTGGCTCTTGCAGCATGGCGGGGCCCAGCTTGATTTCCTGGTGGTGCGCCCGCGGGTGGCGGAATTGGCCGCGCGCATGCCGGTAAAGGAAGCCCCGGACCTGTCCCGTTTCTTGCTGTCGCCCATGCCCGGCCTCTTGGTGTCACTGGCCGTGAGTCCAGGCCAGGAAGTCAAAGCCGGCGAGGAATTGGCGGTGGTCGAGGCCATGAAGATGGAGAACATCCTGCGCGCCGAACGGGACGGCACCGTGGCCGAGATCAAGGCCGCGCCGGGCGACAGCCTGGCGGTGGATCAAATCATCCTGGAATTCACCTGAACCGCTCTCCCGGCTTGATCGGGACAGCCCATGGACCAAACCGAACATCCGGACCTAGACCTGTGGCAGGCTCGGCAGGATTGGTTTGAATCTCTCGATCGTGACTATTCCCGCCGGGGCGCGCCGGCCCCCAGTGAGCAGGCTTGTGCCCTGATGGTGGACCTGCAGGCGGTGTTCTGCGTCGGGGCCTGGGCCGCGGTCATCGTCCTGGCGGCGGCGATCATCGAATGCCAATCCCGCCATGTGGCCGGCCGGCCCGATTGCCAGTTGCCCGGGGTCAGTACCAAGGACCGCAAATGGCTCTATCATCTGCGAAATCAGTTGGTGCATGAACGGCAGGGGGAACCGATCCTCACCATGAAGGACCAATGGATGCATCGCCCGGACTGGGAACAAAGGGCCCGCCGGGCCGTGGAAATGGCCTTTCAGTCCCTGCACCCGCCGGTGGATCCGGCTTAGGGGAGACATCGTCATGCCTGATGAGAAAACGGAAAGCCGATTGGTCCTGATTTCCGGACGGGTCCAGGGGGTGGGCTTTCGCTATTGGGTCCTGGGCCAGGCCCAGTCACGGGGCTTTAACGGCTGGGTGCGCAACCTTCCCAATGGGGACGTGGAGGCTTTGATCAGCGGCGCTCCGGCGGTCGTCGCCGACATGCTGGCGGCCTTTTGGACCGGCCCGACCTTTTCGAAGGTGACGCAGGTGACGGATGAAGCTGGTGAAACCCCGGAGCGGGATGGTTTTCACATTCTGCCCTGAGGTTTCTTCCCGCCATGAATTTATTTCGATATTTCTAGAAATATCGTTGACTCGTGACGGAGATCCTGTCATGTTTCGGAAATGGATTTGACGTCAGCGGCAACCTGTTTGGAAAAGTTGGGCAATCCCAAGCGCTTGGAGATCTTCCAGCTCTTGGTTCGCGCGGGCCCCGCGGGTCTGTCGGTGGGGGAAATCCAGGGGCATTTGGGGGTCCCGGCCTCTACTTTGTCCCACCACGTTTCTCAGCTGCTTCAGGCTGGCCTGCTGCGCCAGGACCGGGAAGGGCGGGTGTTGCGGTGCAGCCCCAATTGGGCGCTGATGAACCAGTTGATAGAATTCCTGACGGCCGAATGTTGTGTGCTAGCAGATCCTGATAACGCTCTGGAAAACATGAATAAAAATATTCAAGCCTCAAAAAAGGAAGCGGTGCATAAGTCGGCGTAAAAATTTTTGCCTTTATATTTCGAACATTCCCGAAATATCGAAATGACGAACGAGGATGCGATCAATGGCATTGGTGACTGAGAGCGTACAGGGAGTCGGGCGGCGCCTGCGGCAACTGAACAGCCAGCTAAGGCCCCTTTTGGCGCCGCTGGATGGGGTCTGGCTGGCCACGGGTGCGATCTTCCTGGGCCTGGCTCTCTTTGCTCCGGCGCAGCTGGGACCGAGCGCGGCCTTCACCTTGGACGCGTTTTTATGGATTTTGCCCTTTCTGATCGTTTCGGTGCTCATGGCGGCGTGGCTGAAGGCGGCCGGCGCCGACCGCATGATCACGGCGGCGATCTGCGATCAACCGGTCAAGGCGATCTTGATCGCTACGCTTTTTGGCGCTTTTTCACCGTTCTGTTCTTGCGGGGTGGTGCCCTTGGCGGTGGCCTTGCTGGGCGCGGGCATGCCCCTGTCGGCGGTAATGGCTTTTTGGCTGGCCTCGCCTTTGATGGACCCGGAGATGTTCGTCTTGATGAGCGTGACGGTGGGATTGCCGTTCACCATCGCCAAGGCCGGCGCGGCGATCTTGATGGGCCTCTTGGCCGGTTTCACCACCTTGACCCTGGAACGGCGCGGCGTCTTTCCCAAGGTCTTGCGGCCCAAGTTGGCTTGTGGCGGCTGCGGCGCCCCCAGCTTCGATGAGCCGAAGGTGCGCTGGGCTTTCTGGAAGGATCGGGAGCGTACTTGGGATTTTGTCAAGGAATCCAAGTCCGTGGGGCTGTTTCTTGCCAAATGGATGGTGTTTGCCTTTGCCATCGAGAGCCTGATGGTGGCATGGATGCCGGGCCATTTGGTGTCCCAGTACCTGGGTCAGGGCGGCTGGTCCGCCGTGCCCATGGCGGTCGCGGTGGGTGTGCCGGCCTACTTGAACGGCTATGCGGCGATCCCCTTGGTGGGCGAATTGATGAACCTGGGCATGACCCCGGCGGCGGGCATGGCCTTCATGATTGCCGGCGGCGTGACTTCCTTGCCGGCCTCCATGGCGGTCTTCGCGGTGGTGCGGGCCCGGGTTTTTGCCTGGTATCTGCTGCTGGCCTTGCTGGGGTCGTTGATCATCGGATACCTGTTCCAACTGATCCTCTGGCCGTAAAAGATCTTTTAGTCAAAGATCTTAGGAAAGGTTTTTTCCAGCACTGTATCAAGTTGATCCATGGTCGGGCCGGCTCCCATCGACGGGGCCGGCCCGAACTGTTGAAGGTCGTTCAGAGAGGTCACGCCGTGCTCGGAAATGCCGCAGGGAACAATGCCTGAAAAGTGCTCCAAGTCGGGGCGGAGATTGATGGCGATGCCGTGAT
>JANQKX010000159.1 GCA_028280915.1 Kiloniellaceae bacterium | reverse complement strand
CATGCCCAAGGCCTGGTTCGTGGCCTTGGCCTCCTTGTCCAAGGCGGCGACCCCGCGACGCCCCAGCGAGAACGCGATGGCGGACCATATTCGTGTCCCGCCCAGTGATAAAACGAAGGTCAAAAAATGAGCCGCCAGATCGTCGGCCCTTTTAATCGCGTGGAAGGCGATCTGGAGGTTCAGCTGGATGTGGGGCCGGAAGCGGTGCGCGATGCCTGGGTGTGTTCCCCTCTGTACCGGGGCTTCGAACAGATCCTGCACGGTAAGGACCCGCGGGACGCGCTGGTGATGACGCCGCGCATTTGCGGCATCTGCTCCGTCTCCCAGTCCAGTGCCGCGGCCGTGGCCCTGGCGAAGCTGCAGGGCCTGACGCCTGCCCCCAACGGCGAATTGGCCAATAACCTTGTTTTGGCCGCAGAGAACATCGCCGATCACCTGACCCATTTTTATCTTTTTTTCATGCCCGATTTTTGCCGTCAGGTTTACCGGGAGGAAGCTTGGTTCGACGCGGCTTGCCGCCGCTTCAAGGCGGTGCAGGGTGCCGCATCCCTGGACGTCTTGCCGGCGCGGGCTGCTTTCATGCATATCCTGGGCATTCTGGCGGGCAAGTGGCCCCATACCCTGTCCATTCAGCCGGGCGGTTCCACCCGAAGCGTGGAACCCCAGGAAAAGGTGCGGCTGACCGCGATTCTGGGCGCCTTTCGCCGGTTTTTGGAACAAACCCTCTTCGGCGACCGGCTGGAAGCGGTGATCGCCCTCAATAGCGCGGCCGAACTGGACGCCTGGCGGGATGGGCGGGACCCTTTCAGCAGCGACTTCGCCGCCTTTTTGCATCTGGCCGAGGCACTTGATTTGGCCGATCTGGGCCGGGCCAGCGATGTTTTTCTCAGCTATGGCGCTTACAGGATGGGGGGCCGGGCGGCCTTTGCCGAGGGCATCTTCAAAAACGGCGCGCGCCATGAATTCGACGCCGGCCAGATCGCGGAAGATGCCTCCCACGCTTGGCTGGCCAACCGGGATGTCCCGAAGCACCCTTACGACGGCATCACCCTTCCCGACGCGGAGGCGGCCGGGGGCTACACATGGTGCAAGGCGCCGCGCTTGAATGGGGAGGTGGTGGAAGTGGGCGCCCTGGCCCGCCAGTCTGTGGATGGCCATCCGTTAGTCCGTGATCTGGTCAGCCGAAGCGGCGGCAACGTGCGTAATCGGGTCATCGCCCGGCTGCTGGAAGTGGCCCGTGTGGTCACGGAAATGGAAAGCTGGGTGCGCGCCCTGCGTCCCAAGGCGCCCTTTTGCGTCCACGGCAAGATGCCCGCCGAAGGGCAGGCCTTTGGTCTCATCGAAGCGGCCCGTGGCTCCCTGGGCCACTGGCTCAGGGTCAAAAAGGGGCGCATTCTCAACTATCAGATCGTCGCGCCGACCACCTGGAATTTCTCGCCGCGGGACGCCACAGGCACAAGGGGGGCCTTGGAACAGGCCTTGATCGGGGCGCCGGTGCGCAAGGGAGAGGACGATCCCGTTGCCGTGCAGCATATCGTGCGCTCCTTCGACCCTTGCATGGTGTGCACGGTGCACTGATGGGGCACCGGGAGACCAGGCCCGAGAAGATCGGTGACGCCTTGGCGGCAGAGGAAATCCGTGTACGGGGTCTGGTTCAAGGCGTGGGCTTTCGCCCGACCGTCTGGCGGCTTGCCCGGGAGAACGGCATCACGGGCCAGGTGCTCAATGACGGGCAGGGGGTTGTGATCAAGGCTTGGGGCCGGCCCGGTCACCTGGAGCGTTTCGCCCAGTCTCTCACCACCAACCCGCCCCCCTTGGCCAGGGTCGACGCCATCGAACGGTCGGTTTTGGCCAATGGCCGGGCGCCGGATTCTTTTGAGATCGTGGGCAGCGAAAGCGGCGCGGTGGGAACGGGCATCGTCCCGGACGCGGCCACCTGCCCGGCCTGCCTGGCGGAGATTCAAGATCCGGCAAACCGCCGTTACCGCTACCCCTTTACCAACTGCACCCATTGCGGGCCGCGGCTCTCCATCATCCAGGGCATTCCCTACGACCGGCGGCAAACCAGCATGTCGGTCTTTGCCATGTGCGGTGCCTGCCAAGAGGAGTATGAAAACCCGGCCGACCGGCGTTTCCATGCCCAGCCCAATGCCTGCCCCGACTGCGGTCCACGGGTCTGGCTTGAGGGACCGGAGGGCCGGGAACTG
>JANQKX010000068.1 GCA_028280915.1 Kiloniellaceae bacterium | reverse complement strand
ACGTGGAGGAAACCCAATACGTGCAGGCGGGCCAGCAACTGGGCGTGGCCGACAGCATCGACATCGCCGAGGTGGAAGCCCAGATCCCCATCTCCCGCTTTCGCCCCCTGGCCGGTCTCGCTCTCACCGGGGAGTTCAGCAACGGCTTCCCGCCGGACAGCTTCTCCCGCCTCGCCGAGCTGTTCGATTTTGACGTGGTGGTCAAGCTGCGCACCGGCGATCTGGTCACCGAATGGCCCGGCCGCTTTGCCCGCTTCGCCGAGACCATCGACCCGCAGACCCGGACCGTCGGCGTGATCGCCGCGGTGGACGGCCCCTTCGCCCTCACCATTCCCGGCCAGCGGCCGCCCTTGGGCAAGGGCCTCTTCGTGGAGGTGGAACTGCGCGCTCAGCCGGCGGCATTCGGCCCCGTCGTGCCCCGCTCGGCCCTTCATGAGGGCCGGCTCTATGTGGTCGACGACGAAAACCGCTTGCGGATTCGAAAGGTGGAACTGGGCCTGTTTCAAGACAACATCGCAACGGTTCGTGAGGGGCTGACCCCTGGGGAAAGGGTGGTGGTGTCCGATCTGATCCCGGCGGTCGACGGCATGCTGTTGCGGCCGCAGGAAGACTTGGGCCTGCAGGAACGCCTTGCCCGGGAAGCCGCCGGTGGGAACGGCTTTAGATGATTCGCTATTTCGCGGCCCACCCCACGGCGGCCAACCTGATCATGGCGTTTTTTATCGTCATCGGCCTGGTGTCCATTCCCAAACTACAACGGGAGACCTTTCCCCGGATCGAACCCAACATGGTCGAGGTTTCCGTGATCTATCCGGGCGCCCGCGCCGAGGACGTGGAAGAAGGCATCTGCCAGCGCATTGAAGACGCGCTAGATACCATCAACGACATCGAGGAAGTGGTCTGCGAAGCCAAGGAAGGCCTGGGCCGGGCGCAGGTGGAAATGGTCGAAGGCAGTGACCTGGACCGGCTCACTGCGGACGTGCGCACCGAGGTGGAGGCGATCGACGACTTTCCCGAACAGGCGGAAAAACCCACCGTGCGCCAGCTCGGGCGCACGGATCTGGTGGCCTCGGTCGCGGTGACCGGCATTCCGGACAAGGCCAACCTGAAGAACTATGCCGAGGCCCTGAAACGGCGCATGCTCCGTTGGGGCGGCATCCCCAAGGTGGAAGTCAAGGGCTTTTCCGAACGCCAAATCCGCATCGAACTGGAAGACAGCACCCTGCGCCAGTTCGGCCTCAGCGTGGCCGACATCGCCGATACCATCCAGCGGCAAAGCCTGGATTTGCCATCGGGCAGCATCGAGACCCAAGACCGGGAGTTCTTGATCCGCTTTGTCGACGAACGTAAATCCATCCACGATTTTCTTGATTTGGTGGTGGTCTCCGGCGAGGGCGGCGGGGAGATTCGCCTGGGCGACATCGCCCGGATCACCGACACCTTCGATCTGGACGAAGAAAGCGTCACCTTCAACGGCATGCCCGCGGCGATCCTGGAGATCACCAAGACCCACAACCAGGACTCCTTGACGATCGTCGATACCCTGGAAGCTTTTTTGGATCACGAGCGGCAAAGCATGCCGCCGGGAATCTCCCTGGAAATCACCAGCGACCTGTCTTCCATCGTGCGCGACCGCTTGCAGCTCCTGCTCAAGAACGGCGCCCAAGGGCTGGCCTTGGTGTTCGCCGCCCTGTGGCTGTTTTTCGGCCTGCGCTATTCTTTCTGGGTCGCCCTGGGCCTGCCCGTTTCCTTCCTGGGCGCCATCGCCTTGATGACCGTCGCCGGCCTTTCCATCAACATGCTGAGCATGGTCGGCCTGCTGATCGTCATCGGCATCCTCATGGACGATGCCATCGTCATCGCGGAAAACGTGGCGGCCCATCACGACCGGGGGAAAACGCCGCTCGAAGCGGTGGTCGACGGCGCGCGGCAGGTCCTGCCCAGTGTTTTTGCCTCTTTCGCCACCACGGCCTGCATCTTCAGTTCCCTCGCCTTCCTGGAAGGGGACCTGGGACAGATCCTGCGGGTGATTCCCATGGTGATGCTGTTCGTGTTGGTGGTTTCCCTGGTCGAGGCCTTTTTGGTGCTGCCCAATCACCTGAAACACGCCCTCAGCCACGAGGCAAAAGGCAAGATGGCGGTGCAGCGCCGCATGGCAAATGGACTGACCTGGGTCGCCGACAACTGGATCGAACCCCTGGCGGAAAAGGCCGTGGCCTGGCGCTACTTCACCGTTGGATTGGCCGTGGCCCTCCTGGTGCTGTCCGTCGCCGCGCTCGCCGGGGGATTCTTGAAGTTCTCCGCCTTTCCCGATTTGGAAGGGGACGTGATCGAAGCGCGCATCCTGCTGCCCCAGGGCACGCCCTTGGCCCGCACCGAAGAGGTGGTGGACCATCTGGAACAAGCCTTGCGACAGGCCGAGACGGATCTGGTCGAAGCCGTGCCGGGAGACGCCGGTCTGGTGCGTAACATCACGGTTCAATACAACAAAAACAACGACGCCCATGAGTCCGGCCCCCACGTGGCCACCATCGGTATCGACCTGCTGGAATCCGGCCTTCGCACCGCGAGAATCGGGGACATATTAAATCGTTGGCGGGAAGAAGCCGGGGAATTGCCCGACGTACTCAGCGTCAACTATCAAGAAGCCCAATTAGGGCCGGCCGGCCTTGCCATCGACATGCGCCTGATGGGCGATGATTTGGAGGAGCTGAAGGAAGCCTCCCTGCGTTTACAAGATTGGCTGAAAGGTTATGAGGGGACATTTAATATCTCCGACGACCTGCGCCCGGGCAAGCCGGAGATGCGCCTGCGTCTGCGAGAGGGCGCGGCCACCCTCGGCCTGGATTCCCGTATGATCGCCGATCAGTTGCGCTCGGCCTTTTTCGGCACCACGGTAAGCGAGATTCAGGCCCGGGGCGATTCCTTTGAGATCGACGTGCGCCTGGACCCCCGCGACAAGAGCAGCCTGGCGGACCTGGACTACTTCACCATATCCACGCCGGACGGCAACCTGGTGCCGCTTAGCGTGGCGGCGGAACTGGACGTGGGACGGGGCATTTCGCGCATCAACCGGGTCGACGGGGTGCGCACTGTCACCATTCAGGGGGACTTGGATCCCCAGGTGACCAACCTGAACGAGATCCTGGCCCATACGCAAGCCAACTTTTTCCCCCAGTTCGTGGCCGATTTCCCCGACATCACGATCAACCTGAAGGGCGAAAGCGAGGAGGCGGCCACCACCCAGCGCTCCATGCTGACCGGATTCATCCTGGGCCTGGCCGGGGTTTTCATGCTGCTCAGCTTCCAGTTCCGCAGTTTCGTGGAGCCCGTGGTGGTCATGGTCATCATCCCCTTCGCCTTTATCGGCGCGGTGGTGGGCCACATGGTGATGGGCCTGGACCTGACCATGCCCAGCCTTTTGGGCTTCGTCTCCCTGGCCGGCATCGTGGTGAACGACTCCATCCTCCTGGTCAACTTCATCAAGTATCACCACGGCACGGAAGGCACGGTGGCCGCGGCGGCGCCCAAAGCCAGCCGGGCCCGCTTTCGAGCCATTTTGCTCACCTCCCTGACCACCGTGGTTGGCCTTTTGCCCATCTTGTTCGAAACCGACCTGCAGGCCCAGATCCTTATCCCCCTGGTCACCAGCCTGGCCTTTGGCATGGTAGCCGCCACCTTTTTGGTGCTGTTTTTGGTGCCGGCCTTTTACACCATCTTGGATGACTTCGGCTTGACCACGATTTCCGAGGATCGTGAAAGCCTGCCGGCGAAAAGCGCGTGATTTGACGCCCCCAGTACAAATCTCTTGTGCAAAAAACTTCGAGATTTACCATCAGGGGGTATTGGCGCCCGGCGCTGTCTCGCGCTATGATCCAAGGCAACGGCCAATGGAATGAAAAAAGAGCCACGCCGCCAAGGCGGCGTGGCCGAGTTTTGGGAGGAAACGCCATTGGCGTCCGTTGGAATGGGTCAGGCAATCCTCGTGAGGCAACACGTTTCGCCCAGCCCACCAACGGAATAAAGATCTCATGCTGCGTCGCAATATATCAAGCAAAAACTTGCCAGCGCGCCAATTATTTTATCCAAAATATTTGACTTAAGAACTAATCATTTTCGCTAGGTCTGGGTCTAACTAACAGAATTTTATGCTCTTTTCTGAACGCTGATTAATTTTCGATCAGTTAAACTCGTTTATGCAAAATATTTGTGCAGCGCAAAAATTTAATTGCGTTTTGATCGGGTTTTCCTATATCTGGTGGGAATGAATTGCCGCCTAGGGTAATTGGATCTCCCCTCAGCCGGACCATGAGGGTGGTTCCAATTGATTTCAAATGAGCTTTAGGCAGCCTCACAATAACAACATTGGGGTTGGAAACGTCCGTAACCACGGAGGTTTACCATGTGGCCATACACAGCCAACGATGCCGGCTGGCGGACGCTCGAAAAAGACGGGCGGCCAAAGCAGACGGAAACCGATCTCAGCCCGGAACGGGTTGAATATGAAATCGCCAAGGCGCGCGCCCTCCGCGCCCTTTTTATACGCCGGCTCGTTTCCCGGCTATTTGGCGGGCAGAAAACCCGCCGCACTCAAAGCGCCGCGCCCCTGACCTTGGCCCAAGAGCTGGATCAGCTGGCTCACGACCTGCGCACCCCGCTCACCTCGATCCGGAACTTTTCCGAGATCATCCGCGACCAGCCCGACCTGCCGCGGGATCAGATGGAGCGTTACCTGGACGGGATCGTGAAAGAAAGCAAACGCTTGGAGAAAGCCATCTCCTATCACGAAGGTCAGCTCGCGAACCTCGCCCTGCGCTAGAGTATCCGTCGCAGGGGTGTGGGTGGCTCAGCAGGTGACCCGTTCCGAGTGGGTGGCGGCCGAACCGGCGGCCACCCGCAGGGATTTTTCCACGGCCAAATCCGCCAAGAAGGGCGCCTCGGCCGGCCGGGTGGTCCCATCCCCGCCGATGCCGGCCAGCAACCATGGCCAGTCCCCCTCCACCTGCCGTTGGTTGGGCCGGCGCTCGGGCACCATGGCCGTCGGTCCCCCTGCGCCGTCTTGGGCAATGGCGAAGGTAAAGGCATAGTTGGGGGTCAGCCCCATGCGCAGGTCCGAGACCAAAATGTCACCGTCGCGCCGGTCCACCCGATAGAACCCATCACTGAAACCGGCCAGCTTTTGCAGGGCCGGCAGGCCTTCCAGGCACTTTGGATCCTGGTCACCGCGCGGATGCACATAGGCGGTAACCGCCTGCGGCCCGCCCAGCAAGGGCAGGTAAAGGTTGACATAGCGATCGCCCACGATCGCGATGGCTTTCCAAAACACGATATTGAACGGGGTCGCGATGGCGATCAGGTCGTCGGCCTGGATCTGCGCCTCGGCCAGGTAAGCCTCGGCCCGCTCCCTGGCGATTTGTTGCGCCACCAGGCCCAAGCCCAGGTAAGCCGTGGAGACAATCAGCGCGCCGGTGACGAAGCGGCCAAAACGGCGCGTCCATGAGCCCTTGAAAAAGGCCCAGATCACCACCGCCAGCAAGGGCAGCGTATATAGGGGATCAATGATGAAGATGGAGCCGACTTTCACCGGCTCGGGATAAATTGGCCAGAAAATCCGCGTGCCATAGATGGTCAAGGCATCGATCACGGCGTGGGTGACAAAGATCAGGAACACCGCCAGGTAGGCGCGCAAGCGCTGGCCCTTCAAGCCGTCAAAAAGGCGCAGCAGGGCTTCCCCAAACAGCGGGGTCACCAGGGCGTGGATGAAAAAGGAATGGCTGGCGCCCCGGTGCAGGATGAAGGAATCCACCGGGTCGTCGAAGGGGAAAAGCACGTCCAGATCGGGCAAGGTGCCCAGCAGCCCGCCGGTGATCGCCGCCTTGCGCGGCCCGATGGACGGGCCCAGCACGGCCAAGCCGACCCCGGCGCCCAGGGCAAATTGGGTCAGTGAGTCCATACCTTGGCCGTGCTTTGTCCGTCTACTCTAGTTGCCGAATTGGCCGTAGTCGATGACTTGGGTGCGATCCAAATCCCGGTCAACCGGCGGCATGGGATATTTCAGGCCGGTGGCGCAATTGTAGAGCACTACATTTTCATTAGGTGACACCCGCCCGTCGGCCAGAGACTGTTCGTAGGCGGCCAGGGTCGCCGCTCCTTCCGGGCACAGCAGAATACCGTCTTCCCGGGCCATGCGGTCACGGGCGGCCAAGATCACCTCGTCATCCACCGCGATGGCAAAGCCGTCGGATTCCCGCACCGCCCGCAAGATGAGGAAATCCCCCACGGCGATGGGCACGCGGATCCCCGCCGCCACCGTGTGAGCATCCTGCCACAGGGGCGCATGCTCCTCCCCGGCCTCGTAAGCTTTGACGATGGGCGCGCAGCCGCTGGCCTGCACCGCCACCATGCGCGGCCGTTTCGACCCGATCCAGCCCATCTGCTCCAGCTCGTCAAAGGCCTTCCACATGCCGATCAGGCCGGTGCCGCCGCCGGTGGGATAGAAGATCACGTCCGGCACGGTCCAGCCCAGCTGCTCGACCAGCTCGATCCCCATGGTCTTCTTGCCTTCGATGCGATAGGGCTCCTTCAAGGTGGAGAGGTCGAACCAGCCCACGGATTCCTTGCCCTCGCCGACGATCTTGCCGCAATCGTTGATCAGACCATTGACCCGGTAGACCTTGGCGCCCTGCAATTCGATCTCACGCACGTTCACGTCCGGCGTATCGCTGGGGCAAAAAACCGTCGCGCGCAGACCGCCCAGGCCCGCGTAGGCCGCCATGGCGGCGCCCGCGTTGCCGTTGGTGGGCATGGCCAGGTGACCGATCCCCAGCTCCTTGGCCATGGAGACGGCCAGCGCCAGGCCCCGGGCCTTGAAGGAGCCGGTGGGCAATCGTCCCTCGTCCTTGATCAGGACACGCTCGGGATGGGCCACGCTGCGCCGGGGGGCGATCAAGGGGGTGGTCACTTCGCCCAAGCGGACCACGTTTTCACTGCGCTGCACGGGCAGCATTTCCCGGTAGCGCCAAAAGCCCCCGGTGCGCCGCGCCAGATCTTCCTTGGTGAGCGCCTGGGCCAGACGTTCCAGGTCATAACGCACCAAGAGCGGACGCCCCGCCGGCGACAGGCCATGCACTTTATGGGCTTCGAAACGCTCGCCGGTCATGGAGCATTCGAGATGGGTGACGAAATTGGGATATTCGGTATCTGGAAATGGGGACATCTTATCTCTCTTGGGTTATGTCTTTGAATGCAAGGTAAAGGGCGGATAAAGCCTATCCGGGCGGCGGCCCCGTGGAGCCGCGCAGGATCAAGCTGGTTTCCAAGGGCTGCGGCTTGGCGATGGGCTCGCCCTGCAGCTTGGCGAGCAAGTATCGCGCGGCCGCCCGGCCCATCTCCACACGCGGCGTACGCACGGTGGTCAAAGGCGGTTTGGTATGGGCGGCCAGCCACATATCGTCGAACCCCGTTATCGAGACTTTTTCCGGGACAGGGATTTTCATCGCCTCCGCCTCGAACAAGGCGCCATAAGCAAAG
>JANQKX010000029.1 GCA_028280915.1 Kiloniellaceae bacterium | reverse complement strand
GGTGTTCTCCAGGGCCGCGGGCATGCCCATGACAAAATCGCCGAAATGGGGTGCCACCGGCGCGGCCCGCGTCAGGGCGGCAAAATCCTCCGGCGGAACAGCGCGAAGGTCGGCCCCGGGGCACGGGGCTGATCCTGTCCCGGCCGGAGGATTTTGCCGCCCTGACGCGGGCCGCGCCGGTGGCACCCCATTTCGGCGATTTTGTCATGGGCATGCCCGCGGCCCTGGAAAACACCGTGGCCGCGCTCCAGGCCGGCGCCAGCGCCATCGGAAACCTGGGTCAGTATTTCACCTTCCGCCTGCCCGGCTGGGAGGATGATGTGGGCCCCACGGAAGCCACGGTGGAGGCACTTGCTCTCCTGGCGGCCCAGCCCCAGGAGATTTTGGTCCACTCTAATCTGGACGATGGTTTTGCCGCGCTCTTCGCCGACCTGGCCTGCAGTTTCGGGGCCGTCTTGATCGAACGCTATGTGGTCGAGGATTTGATCGGCGGGCGCATCGCCCACTGTTACGGTCACACCTTCTCGGAGCCCCTGTCCCGCCTGGCCTTCCAGCGGGCCATGGCGAAAATGCCGGGGCGTTGGGAGACGCCGGGTTCCATGGTTTATGGCAACACCACCCTTTACCGGGACGCGGGCGTGGACAACTACGGGGCCCTGGCCAGCTATCTCATGGTGGACTTGGTGGCCCAGCACCTGGCGCCCACGGGGCACGCGGTCAATCCGGTGCCCATTACCGAGGCGTCGCGCATCCCCGATATCGACGAGGTGGTGGCCGCCCAGCAGGTGGGGCAGCGCCTGGCCGAGCGGGCGCCGGACTGGGCCGCGCTCATGGATCTCTCGGCGGCCGACCGGCTGGCCGAACAGTTGATCGAGGGCGGCCAGCTGTTCCTGGAGCGGGTGCTGGCGGGCTTGGCGGCGGCGGACATCGACGTGCGCGACCCGGTGCAAGTGCTGCTGGCC
Source organism: Kiloniellaceae bacterium (assembly GCA_028280915.1). Classification (GTDB taxonomy): domain Bacteria; phylum Pseudomonadota; class Alphaproteobacteria; order Kiloniellales; family Kiloniellaceae; genus JANQKX01. The sequence continues at coordinate 2,700 of JANQKX010000029.1, read as the reverse complement.
CTGCGCCGCATCGGGGCCCGCCGCTTGGAAGCGCGGTTTGGCCCCGGCGCGCCGGAAGCGGGCCGGTCCCGGCGGCGGCCCATCGTGCCAACGACGGAGATCCGTGACTTGGAGCGTCAGGCCCAGGCCCTGGCCGCTGATCTCGGCGACCATGACCGCGCGGCCATCGCCCAGGCAAGTCTGACCGCCTGTGTCTGCGCCACGGACGTGCACGAGTATGGCAAGATCTTGATCGAAGAAACCCTGCGGCAGCTCGGTGTCACGGTCGTGGACGGGGGCATTCACGCCGAACCGGACCAGGTGGCCCGCCTGGTGGGGGAAAACAACGCCGATCTGGTCGCCGTCAGCACCTACAATGGCATCGCGCTCGACTACCTGGCCGCCGTTCAAGGGGCCCTGGCGCAAGAGGGTTTGACGCCCCGGGTGCTGATCGGCGGGCGCCTCAATCAAATCCCTGAAGACAGCAACACCAGCCTGCCCATCGATGTGACCGGCGACATCGACCAACTGGGCGCCTTTGCCTGCACCCGGGCCGCCGATCTGCTCGATCACCTGCTGGTCCTGGCCAACTCGAAAAACGAAAAAAAGACGCAAGATGAGTGAGACTATCGGTATTATCGGTGTCGGCCATTTGGCCGGCTATTTGGTTCAAGGCCTGCGTCACGGCGGCTTCGCCGGCGACATCCTACTGTCACCGCGCAACCACGAAAAGGCCGCGGCTCTGGCGACAGATTACGACTGCCGGGTGGCGCGGGACAACGGGCAGGTTGTCGAAGGGGCCGAGGCCGTGATCCTGACGGTCAAACCGCCCCAGGTTTCGGAGGCTCTGGCGGGCTTGGCGTTTCGGCCGGGCCAGTTGCTCCTGTCGGCCTGCGCGGGGGTAGGGCTTGGGACACTTCAGGGTCTGGTGGGTGCGGGGACGGTGGTGCGCGCCATGCCCTTGTCCGCCGCTGCTATTGGTCGCAGTCCCACCGTGTTGTTTCCCCAACACGAGACGGCGGCCGAGATCCTGTCCCTCTTGGGACAGGTGCATCCCTGTCAGAGCGAAGCCCAGTTCGAAGCCGCCTGCGTCAACGGCGCGGTCTATGCATGGCTGTTTGCCCTCTTTGCCCGATTGGAGGAGGCGAACCGGGCGGCCGGGCTGCCGCCTGAGCTGGCCCGGCAAATGACCCTGGAGACGGCCGCCGCCGCCGCCGGCATGGCCCAGTCTCAAGAGGATTTGTCCCTGGATCAAATCATCGCTTCCCTGGCGACGGAGGGGGGGATCAGTGCCCGGGGCCTGGCCACTTTGGAGGAACGCGGCGCGCTGTCGGCCTGGCGCGAGGCCTTTGACCGGATTCACGACCATCTCTTGGTGGCGTCAAACAGCCGGCCGAGCGGGTCATGATCTTGGGTTGATCTTGCTCCCGCGATCGGGCACACCCAGAGACAGGGTCCCGTCCGGAACCGACTGAATTCAAAGCAGGGAGACACCCATGGCAGCGCAAGCAAGTTCCCCGACAGCTTCCTCTGAAAATGCATCTAAACCCGCTGAGGCACGGCCGCAGCACCGTGTTGCCCTGATCGGCGCCCCGACGGATATCGGCGCCGGTGCCCGGGGCGGTTCCATGGGGCCGGAGGCCCTGCGGGTGGCCGGCTTGTCCCAGGCCCTGAAGCGCTTGGGCCATCAGGTGGAGGACCGGGGCAATCTGAGCGGGCCGGAAAACCCGGAACTGCCGCCCGTGGACGGCTACCGACATTTGCCGGAAGTGTCCCATTGGTGTCACAAGGTGCGGGACGGGGTTTACCAGGCCATGGTGGATGACCGCTTTCCCATCCTCCTGGGCGGCGACCATTGCCTGGCCATCGGCTCTGTTGCCGGCGTGGCGCGCTACTGCGCCGAACAGGCGCGTCCCTTGACGGTCTTGTGGATGGACGCCCATGCGGATTTCAACACCAGCGAGACCACGCCGTCGGGCAACATCCACGGCATGCCGGTGTCGGTGCTGGCCGGCCTGGGCCCCGCCGTCTTGACGGAAATGGGTCACAGTTGGCCGGTTCTGGAGGCCAACCGGGTGGTCCAGGTGGGCATCCGCTCCGTGGACCACGTGGAAAAAATCCAGGTGGCAAAACACGGTGTCGTGGTCTACGACATGCGCACCATCGACGAAAAGGGCATGCGCTGGGTGATGAAACACGCCCTGGCGCAAGCGGCCCAGGACAACAGCCATCTGCACGTCAGTTTCGATGTGGATTTCCTGGACCCGGACATCGCCCCCGGGGTGGCCACCCGGGTGCGCGGCGGCCCCACATACCGGGAAGCCCAATTGGCCATGGAGATGATCCACGATTCCGGCCTGATGATGTCCCTGGACCTCATGGAGCTGAACCCGGCCTTCGACAGCCAAAATAAAACCGCCAACCTGGTGGTGGAACTGGTGGGCAGCCTCTTCGGCGAGCAAATCCTCAACCGCTATAAGGCCCAGTTCTAACCGTCAATTCCAGCCTCCAGCGTAAATCCGGAGCGGGCACGACCGCGATGCGGCCGCAGCCGGCCTGGTGTCATGCTCTGATCCATCACTGTTTAGAACGTTTTTCAGGTCCAGGATTGTCCCCCGATGCTCTAGATGTGAGCTTTCCGGAAGTTGTCCATTCGAGCCTGATCGAGGAGACTGGAGTTACCACGCTTCAGCACCCATCGGAGGCCCGAATGAACATTCA
>JANQKX010000028.1 GCA_028280915.1 Kiloniellaceae bacterium | reverse complement strand
GAGGCGTTCATCCATTGGCTTACACTCTCTCCATGGCATCTGCGGCCTCCCCAAATGCAAAAGGTGTAAACCATGTGATCGGAATAAACTGTCAGCTATCTGGCAGGAAGGACATGCCTGATTTTCAGTATCCCTAGAGCCCCGCCAAAAACCCCGGAGTTCCCGGGCCTTTGCGGTGGTGCGGCGTTATGGAGACCGTCTCCACAGCAGCGTTTCGGCCACTTTTCCGCACTCGTCTCCTTTGCGAGATTTTACGGTTCGCTTAGCTATTTACAGGGAATTTACAGGGAAACTTTTGCTTTTTCGGGCTTTCACCCGAAATCCACCCTGACTTGCGACTAAAAATCAATGCCTTAAAGCCCAATTCCCTGCTTCTCAAAAACAGGGAATTTTGTTTGAACTATCAGGGATCAAATTGAATTTAACAGGCAACGGCATTGCCATTAACAGGCGATTCCTAGAGGGCTGAAATCTTCATCCGTTGCCTCTGCCAAGATGGTGGAATCTTGGACTTGATCAACATGTCCGCCGAGAGATGCGGCGGCTGCCGCCCTGCTAAAATGGCCTGCACCAGGTCCGGTGCCAAAAAGGCCAGATCGACCAGATGGGCCACCCGCCGCTGGCTAATCCCATGGCGATCGGCGATCTCTGACATGGCCGTGCCTTGCTTAATTTCCTCGAACCAAACCCGGCCCTGAGCGATGGCCTTGATCAGAGTGAGATCAGTGTTAGAGGTGCCATTGCCGATGACTAATTTGGCCTCCACGCCGCGCCGGCGAACGGCGAACTTTCCCTCTAGGTGCAAAGCTTCAGAGGCCAATTGCTCGGTGTCGATTTGCAAGCATCTGGCCAGCGACACGGCTTCAAGCCGGAGTGTCAGTTTCCCCGGTGCGATGGACCCCTCGGCCACAAGGGCCTTCAGTGTCGCCGCCCGCTCCGGGCCCTTGAGGGAATTGGCCAGCGATTTGATAGTTGCGGGCAGCTTCCTCAAGGTTTCCGGATCGGCACCTCGCAAGTACCTGGAGATTGTGGTCGGTTCATTGATGTTCCCGCAAATCAAATCAACAACGGCCTTTTCCAATTGATCGGCCGGCAACCGCCAGCCACTAAGATCCTCCTTGCCACTCTCGCTGATCAGCCGTCGAGACAGATAGTATCTGTACCTTATACCGTTCTTCGTGGCATGGGACGGGGTTAGGCGGTCGCCCGTTTCGTCAACGAATTTCCCCGCAAGCGGCGACCTATTTGCGGAACTAGAATTCCTGTGACGGTTCGCTGATGTCAGATGGTCGTTGACCGCGGCAAAGGTCTCGGCATCGATGATGCCCGGATGCTGCCCCGGGTAACTTTTGTCCTTGTGCCGGATCCGGCCCACATAGACCGGGTTGGATAGAAGGTGATAAAGCCGTCCCCGGCTCAAGGGAACCCCACCAAGGACGCGTCCTGTTTCAAAACGATGGCGCTTGCTCACCAAGCCCAACTGATCCGCTGCTTCTTTCACCCGCCGCACGGAGCCGTGCCGCTGGTAAAGCTGGAACAGGGTTTTGACGGTTTGGGCTTCCGTGGGGTTGATGACCAGAGTGCGTTCATGGGCGTCATAGCCCAGTGGCGGCAGCCCGCCCATCCAGAGCCCCTTTTTCTTGGAGGCGGCGATCTTGTCACGAATGCGCTCGGCCGTGACTTCCCGCTCGAACTGGGCAAAGGACAACAGCACATTCAGGGTCAGGCGACCCATGGAGGTCGCGGTGTTGAACTGCTGGGTGACCGAGACAAACGAGGCCCCGACCCCATCAAACCGCTCCACCAACTTGGCAAAGTCCGCCAAGGAGCGGGTGAGGCGATCCACCTTATATACGACAATCAAATCGATCAGACCGTCTTTGATGTGTCCCAACAGCCGCTGCAGGGCCGGGCGCTCCAGGGTGCCCCCTGAATGGCCGCCATCGTCATAGCGATTGGGAGAGAGTTTCCAGCCTTCCCCCTTTTGGCTGGCCACATAAGCCGCACAGGCTTCGCGCTGGGCTTCTAGGGAATTGAATTCTTGGTCGAGCCCATCATCAGAGGACTTGCGGGTATAAATGGCACAGCGGCGGAAACGCTGTTTCATGGCTTTTGTCCCGTGCCAAAGAACCGCGGGCCGGACCACTTGGTACCGGTGATGGCCTTGGCGATGGCCGAGAGGGAGCGATAGCTTTGACCGCGCCACAGATAGCCGTTTTCCAAAACGTCTACTTCATGGAGGGCCCCGTTCCATTCCCGCACGAGGCGCGTGCCTGGGCGCGTACCTGGGCGCGGCGCCGGCCGGCCGCTACGTGGATTTGCAGCCCGACGCAGGGCACGGACGGTCTGGGGCGATAGGCCGCCATAGGCTCGGACCTGGAGGTCATAGGCCAGGGCCTCGATCATCAAGCTATTGGACAACCGCGACGGCACCGTTGGGCAGATGGTGGCGCGCCAGCGGTCCAGCAACTGATCCCGGGTCAGCTTGCCCAGTTCGGCGATGGCTCTTGCCGTGTCGGTGTAATGGTCTTGATCGGTGAAATTGAGAATAGTCGGCAAAGCGGGATTCCTTGGTCGTTGTACCTCCCACTGCCTAAAGGCCCGGCAAGTCCCGCCTGTCGGGCGGCGGGCAACCCGGATGGGTCTTGCCGGCTAGGACCAGTGACGCTCGTTTGCGCCCCCCAGTCCAGTCCTTTTTGATGTGATGGTCATCGGAATCGTCCGCCGCCCGGGTGGTCGACAAGGGCCGCTTCGATTCGCTGCTTTTTCTCGCTGAGTATCCCAACTCGTTCTTGGATAACCTCGCATTCAGGCTTTTCTTTGGCCTGGGCTTGGGCGGCTTCAAGAAAGGTCTCTGCCTGGTTTTTGATCACGACAAGATCCACGTATTCTTCTTCGTTCTTGTCCAACGGTCCTTCAATCCTGACGTCACCGGTCGCAAAATCTAAGATGATGTCGTCCGGGTGCGGATAGGGAGCCGGGCCGGTGATTCCTCTTTTTTGCCGACGGTCCAGTTCGTTTTCCCAATAGAGTTTGTAATCCATCATTGCTTCAACATGGGCTTCGGCAAGCGCGCGTTTTCTACCTTCGACGCGGCTGGTATGTTCCAACATAAGCCGCTGGGATCGGTGGTCTCCCTTCAGGGCCTTATGGAACACAGTTCTCACCACCGCTTGAATCGCTGGCATCTTCCTTTGCCCGTTTCCGTCTTGAATCAGCATATCCCGGTAGGCTTCGTCCAAGAGGATTTGATCCAGCGGCTCTTCAAACCGATCCTTGGGCTTTTTGTTCTTGGCGCCCTTGGGCCGGCCGCTAGGATTGCCCGATTGGCCCGGCTTAAAGCGGGAATGAATCGGTGGTTTGCCGTAGCCCACCTCCTCGGGGGCTGCGTCGCTGCCACTTGGGGCCGGCAGCTTGGGTTTTGCGGGTAGGTCAATCATTGCAGTTGCCTCCTGTTGATTGGGTGTCGGCACGCTCCTGTGCCATCTCGGTGAAGGTCTTTCCGGTTTCGGCGTGAACGGCGTGGTCATGGGTAAAGGCCTGCCAGCGGCGTACGATGGTATCCACATAGACCGGATCCAACTCGATCAGCCGCGCCCGGCGTTTGGTTTTTTCCGCGGCGATCAAGGTGGAGCCGCTGCCGCCAAAGGCATCCAGGACTAGGTCGCCCCGCTTGGAGACGTCCTTGATGGCATCGGCGATCAAAGCCACGGGCTTAACGGTCGGGTGCAAGGCCAATTCCGCCAGGCGATTGGCCCGAAAGGTATTGACCCCGCGGTAGTGCCAGACGTTGGTGCGATTGCGCCCATGCTGGCCCAGCTCAAAGCTGTTGATGTGGGCCGCAGTGCCTTTTTTGAAGGCAAAGATCAACTCGTGCTTGGAGCGGTAGAAACTGCCCATGCCGCCGTTGTCCTTGACCCAGACGATCAGGTTCTTGAGCTCCTGGTAGCTGGCCCTGCCGGCCACCAACACCTCGCCCATGTGGCGCCAGTCCATGCAGACAAAGTGGATCGAGCCACTACAGGAAAAGGTGGCCAGGTGACCAAAGGCGTTTTGTAAAAACCCGGTAAAGGCCGTCACCGACATTTCGCCGCTGGCCATGACGAACTCCCGGTGTTGGATTGCCCCCGAACCGCCCACGTTGCCTTGGATGGGCACGTTGTAAGGGGGATCGGTAAAGACCATGCGGGCCTGTTCGATGCCCATGAGCGCGCGGAAGGTTTCCACCTTGAGCGCATCACCGCAGATGACCCGGTGGGGCCCCAGATCCCAGATGTCACCGATCTTGGAGACCGGTGGACCATCGCCCGGTTGGGCGTCATCCCGGGGGTCATGGTCTTCCACAGGGACCAATCCCTCGATCAGGCTATCCACCTCCGGCACGGCAAAGCCGGTCAGGGAAATGTCGAAGGCCTCATCCTCGACCAAGAGATCCTGCAGTTCCTCGGCCAGGATTTGCTCGTCCCAGCCCGCATTGAGGGCCAATTTGTTGTCGGCAATAATGTAGGCCCGCTTTTGCGTCGGGGTCAGGTCGTCGATGGCGATGGTGGGGACTTGGTCAAGCCCCAAGAGCTTGGCCGCTTCCACCCGGGCATGGCCGGCGATGAGGCCCAAGTCCTGATCCACAAGGACTGGGTTGGTCCAGCCAAAGGCGGTGATGCTGTAGGCGATTTCTTGGATCTGTTTTTTGCTATGGGTCCGGGCATTGCGGGCATAGGGCCGCAAACTGGCGATGGGCCGCCAGGCCACGGCCAGGTCGCGGAGCCCGATCTCGGGTTCTGGGCCAGCCATTTTCAAACGTGCTTGAGTCAAAGTGTGCTCCAATAAAAGAAGTGGTGAAAAGGGTTACTAAAGGTCAAAAAAACTATCGCCGCCCCCGTTTGATCAAAGGGGCTTGGTCCAGCCAGCGGGTGACCAGGACCGCGGTCTCGGCCAGCTCGATGATGAAGGCCTTGCGGTAGTAGTGGGGCATCTCCCCGAGGCGCTCGTTGAGGGCGGTGCGGCCCCGGGCAAAGCGGGGCGCCATCAAAGTGGCCTTGCCTTTACTCTTTGGCGGTTCGGGCAGGGCTTCGGTGATGTCAATCTTTTGCATAATCATAAAGATCCAGCAGTCGGCAAAGAGAGATCCGTTCTTCTCGTAGGTGGGGCCTTCGGGCCGGTCGTCCGCCAGCACGAATGAGGGTGGGGCCGGAGGACGGGCTAAGGCATGACGGAACTCCCGTTGGAGTTTTTTCCGGCAGGCCCGACAGAGCGCGACCACCTCGGCCTGTTTGAAGCCCAAATCCATCAGGTCCAGGCCGACGGCCAGGGCAAAGGCCCCGTAGTCCGAATAGGCCACCTCGGCCCCCAGGCCGGGGCCGTCGTGGTCGAAAAAGGCAAAGCCAAAGCCAAGCTCGTCCTTGGGGCCCAAGCCTCGGTCCAGATCCAAGAGGCGCTTGATCCGGTTCAAGAATACCTTGGGCGGTGCCCCGGCGTCGGGCCTGCTGTCCACAAAGAGCTGCCACAGGGCCCATTCCACCTGGTTGCGCTTAAAGGCCAGGGTCATTGGTCAAACCTTCGGAGATAAATCCCAAAAATAACCTTCAAAGAGGTTTCAATAATAGCCACCCCAATCGAGGTGTCAATAACTAATGCTGGAGCAATGGCACGCCTCGGTCACCGGGTTTGGGTATCGTCAAATGTGACAACCCGTACGCCCGATATGACTTTAGTAGCGGATTTGCTGGAGAGTGTTGGGCAAGTCTACGCCCTATCTCACATGGAGACAAAGGCCTTGGTGGGGTTATTCTATGTTCCAAAATTTGGTCTAAGCCAGCGCAAGTCACAGTTAATGTTCCGGTCAGAATCTAGCGCAGTCAGTGGCCGAGTTGGTCGAGATTTAGTGACGTGGTCAACAAAACTCGACGGCACATTTTGTTCCTTCATCGATTGGCGCTTCATCTAGATGTGAGCTTTCCGGAAGTTGTCCATTCGAGCCTGATCGAGGAGACTGGAGTTACCACGCTTCAGCACCCATCGGAGGCCCGAATGAACATTCA
>JANQKX010000026.1 GCA_028280915.1 Kiloniellaceae bacterium | reverse complement strand
GTCACGTAAGGCCCGGTCAGGCGGTGCCGCTCCGCCTTGGGCAGGCCCCGGCCCGTATCGGTAATGCGCACCTCGACGCCGTGCTCCACCGGTGCCAGGGATACGGCGATTTCCCCCGCCGGCAGGCCTTGCGCCTTGCGCGCATCGAGGGCCGACGGGTCCAGGCCCTTGATCGCCTCCACGGAATTGAGCAAGAGGTTGGTCACGGCCCGCCCCACCTGCTGGCCGTCGCAGGACAGCACCACGGGCTTATTGGGAAAGGCCTTGCTGAACTTGATATCCGGGTGGGCCGTGGACTGCAGGAAAATCGCCTGATCCAGCAACTTGCCCAGGGACTCGTCCGCCAAGGTGGGCGCCGGCATGCGGGCGAAGGAGGAAAATTCATCCACCATGCGGCCGATATCCTCCACATGACGGATAATGGTATCCGTGCACACCTTGAAGGTTTCCGTGTCGCTGGAAATTTGCCGCAGGTATTTGCGCTGCAAACGCTCGGCTGAGAGCTGAATGGGGGTCAGGGGATTTTTGATCTCATGGGCGATGCGCCGGGCGATGTCGGACCAGGCGGCCTTGCGCTGGGCCGAGAGCAGCTCGGTAATGTCATCGAAGGTGACCACGAAGCCAATGATGCCCCCTTCATCGGTCTCCGCCACCACCCGCACCAAGAGGATGCGCGTGGTGCCGTCGCCCCGCTGCAGGGAAATGTGGCTTTCCGCCGTGCGGCCCTGCTTGCGGCTCGCCTCGGCCAGCAGGTCCTGGATCTCCGGCAGGATGGCGGTCAGGTCATGGCCGCGCAGCTTTTCCACCTCGCTTTCCAACAGCTCGCAGGCGGAGCGGTTGGGCAGGGTGACGCAGCCGTTCCGATCCAGGCCGATCACCCCGGCCGAAACCCCGCCCAGCACCGCCTCGATAAAGCGGCTGCGGTCGTCCAGCAGGCGGTTGGCCTCCAGCAATTCGCTTTGCTGGCTCTCCAAACGGCCGGTCATGCGGTTAAAGGCACGGCCCAGGCTGCCGATCTCATCGTCCCCGTCCGGCGACGGCACCCGGGCCGTCAAATCCCCGGCGCCGACCCGCTCGGAGGCGGCGATCAAGCTGCCGATGGGGCCCGTCAGATGATTGGCGAAGGCCAGGCCGACCCAGATGGCCGCCAGCAGCAGCATGAGCGCCACCACGGCGAAGATCAGGGCGAAGGCGATCTGCAGATCGTCCCGCTTACCCTCCAGCTCCTCATAGAGCTGGACCGCGCCGCGGGTCCGGTCCAAATGGCCCAGCACCCGGGGGTCCACCAGGCGTCCCAAGTACAAAAAGGCCCCGTTGAAAAAGTCCAAACGGATCAGCGCCCGCACCCGCTCCTCGTCTTCCGAGGCGATCACCACGATCTCGCCCCGATCGGCCTTTTGCAGCGCCCAGTCGGGAATATCCGGGTTGAAGGCCAGGAGGAAGTTATCGGCCCGGGCAAAGAGGTGTCCGGCCCGATCATAGATCGCCACTTCGGTCAGGGAGCGCTGCTCGGCCTGCTGTGTCAACACCTGGGACAGCACCCGGGGATTATAGATCAGCATGGGGCCGCGGCGGTTGAGGGACTGGGCGATGGCGATGGCATCGGTGTTGATGGCGTCGATGTGCTCTTCGGTATAGGCCTCGGCCACCTTGACGGAGTTTTTAATCGCCGTGGAGACCCGTTCGCTGAACCAGACCTTCAGGCCGAAGTCGAACAGCATCACGGAAAACACCGCCACCAGGATGGTCGGGGTCACGGCGACCAGGCTGAACAGGGCCACCAGCCGACCGTGAAGCCGGGCCCCGGCCAAGCCCTTCTTGCGCTGGGACCAGAGCACCACCAGGCGGCGGGCGATCAGCGCGCTGAAGCCCAACAGCAGCACCAGGTCGCTGATCAGCACCAAGAGCACGATCTGGGGCTCGGCGGCGATGGGCAGGTCGCCGGTCATCAGGCCGAAGGTGACCGTCCCCAGGGTCAACCCCAGGATCAGGAAGGTCACCGCCAGCTTGCGCTCCAGCTTGACCCGGCGCCACCAGGCCCAGAAGCCCTGGTACGGCGACCCGGGTGGCGAGGATTGAATGTTTGCGCTCGATTCGACTGCCATGGCTCAACGCCCATACCCTGTGGCAATAATGCCACAGGAGCTATTTAAGGCCCCGAACAACCTGAATGTCCAGTTCTCTGATTTTTTTGCGCAGGGTATTGCGATTAAGCCCCAGCAAATCGGCGGCTTTTATCTGGTTTCCCCGGGTGGCCAGCAAGGACAATTCGATCAGCGGACGCTCCACTTCCCGCAGCACCAGGCCATAAAGGCCCGAGGCGGGGAGCGACTCGCTATGGGCCAGGAAGTATTCCTTCAGATGACGCTCCACCGCCTCGCCCAGGGATTCGCTGGGCGCCACCAGACCCTTGCTGCCCACCACCAGATCGCTCAGTTCCGTGCGCACTGCCGAGCGGTAAATGGTGCTGGCGCCATAGAGCACCACCAAGCGCCGCACCACGTTTTCCAACTCCCGCACGTTGCCGGGCCAGTCATAGGTCTTTAAGTCGGCCATGGCGTCCGCGTCGATGGTCTTGGCGGCCAGGCCGTCCTTTTTCGCCGCCAGAAGAAAGTGCCGGACCAGTTCGGGGATATCGTCCCGCCGTTCCCGCAAGGGCGGCAGGCGGATGGGCACCACGCTCAGACGGTAATAGAGGTCCTCTCGGAAACGTCCCCGGCGCACCTCCTCCAAGAGATCCCGGTGGGTGGCGGCGATGATGCGCACATCGGCGCGGATCATCTGGCGCCCGCCCACGGTGGTGTATTCCCCCTCCTGCAAGACCCGCAGCAAACGGGTCTGCGCTTCCAGGGGCATGTCGCCGATCTCGTCCAGGAACAAGGTGCCGCCCGCCGCCTGCTCAAAGCGCCCGGGCGAGCGGTTGACCGCGCCGGTAAAGGCGCCGCGCTCGTGGCCGAAGAGTTCGCTTTCCACCAGATCCCGGGGAATGGCGGCCATGTTCACGGCGACAAAGGCCCCGTTGCGCCGCTTGCCATAGCCGTGTAGGGCGCGGGCCACCAGTTCCTTGCCGGTGCCCGATTCCCCATAAAGCATGACGGTCAAATCCGTGCCCATCACCCGCGCCAGGACCCGGTAGATCTCCTGCATGGCGGCCGAGCGGCCGATCATGGGCAGGGAGTCGATTTCCCCGTCCCCCTCCTCGGCCTCCAGGCTGGCCGGCGCGGGGTTCTCCGCCGCCCGCTCGACCACGGAAACCACCTCTTTCAGATCGAAGGGCTTGGGTAGGTACTCGAACGCCCCGCGCTGGTTGGCCTTGACCGCGGTCAGCAGGGTGTTCTGCGCCGACATGACGATCACTTTGAGCGCCGGGCGCAGCTTTTTGATGCGCGGCACCAGCTCCAGGCCGTTTTCATCGGGCATCACCACATCGGTGATAACCACGTCGCCCCGGCCGTCCTTCACCCATTGCCAGAGAGTCCCGGCATGCTCGGTGGACTGGACCTCATGCCCTTCCCGCTCCAAGGCCTGGGTCAAAACCAGGCGAATGGCGCGATCGTCATCGGCGATCAATACCGTGGCCATGCCTCACCCCTCCCCCTTCGACTTCGGTTTCCGCCGCCGGCTCGACGGTGCCTTGGGCATCATGGGCAGGAGCACGCGAAACTCCGTGTGGCCCGGCCGGCTGTCGCATTCGATCACGCCCCCGTGGTCGTCCACCACCTTGGCCACCAGGGCCAGCCCCAAGCCCTTGCCCCCCGACTTGGAGGTGACGAAAGGATCGAAGAGGTTGCTGTGAAGAGAGGGCGCAATACCGCCACCGTTGTCACAAATGGAAATGGCCAAGGGCACCTCGTGGCCGTACTGGGGCCCGTTCACCGCCAGGCGTATCCCTTGCAGGTATTGGGTCCGCATGGTGATCTCACCCTTGATTTCACCCCTACCTTCAAGGGCTTCCGCCGCGTTTTTCACCAGGTTCAAAAAGGCCTGGATGAGCAGATCCCGGTGCCCGTAAACCAGCGGCAGGGAGGGGTCGAACTCGCGCAGGAAGTGGATGCCGCTACCGGTCCCGGCCTCTACAAGGCGCCGCACGTGATCCAGGACCTCGTGAATGTTCACGCCTTCCTTGGCGATGGGCCGCTGGTCGGAGAACATCTCCATGTCGTCCACCAGACCAACAATCCGGTCCGCTTCATCGCAGATCAGGCGGGTCAGCTCCCGGCCGGCGGGCGGCACATCGGCTTCCAGCAACTGGGCGGCCCCACGAATGCCGCTCAAGGGGTTTTTCACCTCGTGGGCCAGCAAGGCACCCATGGCGGTAACCGAGCGGGCGGCGTTGCGGTGCACCAGCTGCTGGTCGATACGCCGGGCGATGGCGCCCTCCCGCAAGGCGATCACCACCACCGAGGGATCTTCCGACAGGGGCGCGGCATCAATGGTCACCTCCTGCAGGCCAATCTTGGGCGTCTCCAGGCTCACCTGGTGCTCGGAAATGGACTGGTTGCGCTGCCGCACCTGCTGGATCAGCGCGAACAGCGGGCTGTCCGCCGGCAGATGGGCCGCCAAGGCGCTGCCCGGCTGCATGGATAAGGAAGAGCGAAAAAACTGTTCGGCGGCCGAATTCGCGAAAACCACGCGATTGTCCCTGTCAACAGCCACAATGGGCTGGGGCAAGGCATTCACGATGGCCGAAAGATCGGAGGAGCGCGCGGCCTCCCGTGGCGCGGTCCGTTTATGACCCTGGCGCGCGCTCATGCCGCCTGCTCCTGAATCAGAGGCCTGAAAAAGTCACGGAGCAGAGAGATCACCCGCGCCGGGTCTTCGGTTTGGTTCACCTGGGCGCGGAACTCGTTGGCGCCCGCCAGTCCCTTCACATACCACCCCAAATGCTTGCGCGCGATTCGGACCCCCTGGCCCTTGCCAAAATAACTCAAGATCTCTTCGTAATGGCTTGCGATGATATCGTATTTCTCCGCCGCACCCGGTTCCGATGAGGCGGCACCAACGTCCACCAGATCCATTACCTGGCGCAGAAACCACGGCCGGCCATAAGCCCCCCGGCCGATCATCACCCCGTCCGCCCCCGACCGGGCCAAGGCGGTGGTGACGTCCGGAAAGTCCACGATGTCGCCGTTTACGATCACCGGCAGGTCCACTGCCGCCTTTACCTCGCGGATAAAGGCCCAATCGGCGCTGCCGCGATACTTCTGACAGCGGGTGCGGCCGTGCACCGTGATCATCTGAATACCGCAGTCCTGGGCGATACGGGCAATCTCGGGCGCGTTGCGGTGGGCCGCGTCCCAGCCGGTGCGCATCTTCACCGTGACCGGCAGGGAAACCGCCTTCACCGTGGCCGCCATGATGCGCCCGGCAAGCGCCTCGTCCTGCATGATCGCAGAGCCGGCATACTTGTTGACCACCTTCTTGGCCGGGCAACCGAAGTTGATGTCGATGACCGACGCCCCCCGGTCCTCGTTCAGCTTGGCCGCCTCGGCCATAACCGAGGGCTCGCAGCCGGCCAATTGCACCGCCAAGCCCGGCTCGTCCCGACGGTCCCCCGCCACCTTGCGGTTTTCCTTCAAGGTTTCCTTGGCCAGGCGGATCATGGCCTGACTGGCGATCATCTCGGACACCACCATGCCGGCGCCGCAGCGCCGCACCGCCTGGCGAAAAGGCCGATCCGTAACCCCCGACATGGGTGCCAGGATGACCGGTGACTCTAACTGGATGGGTCCGATAGAGATGCTCATTTTTTAGGCAAATATCTTGATCGATGAATTTATGTGCAAATTGTGCATTGCAAAAAGCAGAATGCCGCCCGGATTGCAAGCCTTTCTCATTGAATCGGCGATCAAATTTGTGCTCAGGCCCCGGCCAAGAGAATATCCGTGACGAACTTCACCCCGGGATAGGCCAGGGACAGCAGCAGGTATGCGATCAGCAGCAAGCGGGCAGCCCGGCGCCCCCTCAGGCCGCTTTTCAGATGCAGGACAAGCAAAACCCCAATGACCACGAAAGCCAGGACGGCCAGGATGGTCTTGTGGTCCAGGGCCAGCCATTCGCCCCGGCTCACATACATCTGGGCGATGCCGCTGATGATGCTCAGCCCCAGGACCCCTTCGGCGGCCCAGAGCCACCGCAACTGGAGCTGTTCCGAATCGGCGATGGCCGGTAGGCGAAGGCCCAAGGGGATGTCGGTTTTGCGCTTTAGGGACCGCTCTTGCACAAAAACCGCTACCCCCGCCACGGCCGCGAGGGTGATCAGGGCATAGCTCAGCACCGAAAGCACGATGTGCAGGGACAACCAAGGGCCGGGGGTTACCGCCACCGGCGCGTCCGGCGTGCCGGCGGCGAACAAAACGGCCAAGGCCGCCAGCAATACCAAATAAGGGATCAAGAGGGCGCTGAGCCGGATGGCCACCGGGCTGAAGGCCACGGTAATGCCATAGAGCAACAAGGTGGCGGCGATGGACACCCACAGGGTAACGGCAAAGCTGGTGGTCCACACCGTTTCCACGGCAACGGCGCAATAGGTCACCGCCCCCGCCAAGGCCACGGCGAAAAGGGACCAAAAGACCAAATCCGGACGATCCAACGCCCGCCGGAACGGCAGGATCGCCGCGGGCAGAAGCGCCGCCAGGGCAGAGAGGGAAAAAATCAGGCCATTGGTCATGCCGTCTTATACATCGCCCTTGGCCTGGGCGACAGAGCGCACTACCCTCGCGGCGAAATTTCCGTCAACCGCCTTGAGGTTCACACCGTGCCGAAGATCGCCGCCCTAATCGTCGCGGCTGGGCGGGGCAGCCGTTTCGGCGAAGCCCTGCCCAAGCAATACGTGCCGCTCGCCGGCCGGCCCGTGCTGAGCCACTGCCTGAGCACATTCGACGAACATCCCGAGATCGATCAGATTTGCGTGGTTATTCACCCAAACGATCAATCACTTTTCGAAGAAGCGGCTCAGGGTATTGGCGAGATCACCTGGACCCCCGGCGGGCAATCCCGCCAGGAATCCGTGCGCCTGGGCCTGGAAAGCCTTTCCGAAACGGCGCCCGACTTGGTGCTGATTCACGACGGCGCCCGGCCGCTGCTGGATCGAGAGACCATCGATAGGGTCATCAGCGCTCTGGCTGACAGCCCGGGCGCCATCGCCGCCACGCCCTTGAGCGACAGCCTGAAACGGGAAGAAAACGGCCGTGTCGCCGAGTCGGTACCCCGCCAGGGCCTGTGGCGCGCCCAGACGCCCCAGGGCTTTCGCTACCCCGACATACTCGCCGCCCACCGCGGCCTTGCCGGGCGGGACGATTTCACCGACGATGCGGCGATTGCCACGGCGGCCGGTTCGGCGGTGGCCCTGGTGCCCGGCGGCGCCGCTAACATCAAGATCACCCAATCGGCCGATCTGGCCATGGCCGAACGCATCAAGGGCTTGCAAGAGATGGGATCGCAAAACACCGAATACCGCAGCGGCCTTGGCTTCGACGTGCACCGCTTCGAGTCCGGGGACCGGGTCACCCTCTGCGGTATTGCGGTCCCCCACGACGCCAAGCTGAAGGGCCACTCGGACGCGGACGTGGGGCTGCATGCCCTCACCGATGCCATCCTGGGCGCCATCGGCGCCGGCGACATCGGGGATCACTTTCCGCCCAGCGATCCCCGCTGGGCCGGCGCGGATTCCGCCCGCTTCCTGGCCCACGCCAAAGAGCTGGTGACGGAGCGTAACGGCCGCATCGTCAACCTGGACGTCACCTTGATCTGCGAGCGGCCGAAAATCGGCCCCCACAAATCCGCCATGGTCGAGCGCATCGCCCAGATCCTGGACCTGGCGCCCGAACGGATCAGCGTGAAGGCCACCACCACGGAAGAGCTGGGCTTCACGGGCCGGCGCGAGGGCATCGCCGCCCAGGCTACGGCCACCATCGAGCTGCCCAAAGAGACCATCATCTAAAGGCGCCGACGAACCGTGAGCCAAGCCCCCCTTTCCCCCTATCACCCCATTGCCGTGATCGCCACCTGGTTCGGCTGCGGCTTGCTGCCCAAGGCGCCGGGGACCTGGGGCTCCCTGGGCGCCCTGCCCTTTGCCTACCTCATCGCCATCGCCGGGGGCTGGCCGGCCCTTCTACTGGCGTCCCTGCTCGCCTTTGTGGTGGGAATCTGGGCCAGCAGCCGCTACGCGGCGCGGCGCGGCCTGAAGGACCCG
>JANQKX010000725.1 GCA_028280915.1 Kiloniellaceae bacterium | reverse complement strand
TCAACACTTCCAGGAACAGGGGATATAGCGTCCCCACAAAAACGATGCCGCAGGCCACCGCCAGCAGGGCATTGTTCAACAGCAGCGCCGATTCCCGGGAGATGGGGGCAAAATAACCGCCATCGTTGAGCTTTGGCGCGCGCCAGGCATAGAGGATAAAGGCGCCGCCCACGAGAAACACCAAGATGCCCAGGATGAAAACGCCCCGTTCCGGATCGTTGGCAAAGGCGTGCACCGAAGAAAGAATACCCGAGCGCACCAAAAAGGTGCCGATGAGGCTGAGGGCGAAGGTGATCATGGCCAGCAGGATGGTCCACTTTTGCAAGGAGTCCCGCTTTTCCACCACGATGGCCGAATGCAACAGGGCCGTGCCCAGCAGCCAAGGCATGAAGCTGGCGTTTTCGACAGGGTCCCAGAACCAAAAGCCGCCCCAGCCCAGTTCATAGTAGGCCCACCAGCTGCCCAAGGCGATGCCCAGGGTCAGGCCGGCCCAGGCGAGCAACACCCAGGGGCGCAGCCAGCGGGCCCAACTGGGGTCCACCTTGCCGCGCACCAAGGCGGCGACGGCAAAGGAAAAGGCGGTGGAAAAACCCACGTAGCCCAGATAGAGCATGGGCGGGTGAAAGGCCACGCCGGGATCCTGCAGCAGGGGGTTCATGCCCTGGCCGTCCAGGGGCGGCAGGGGCAGGCGCTCGAAGGGATTGGACGCGAGCAGAATGTAGCCGATAAAGCACACCCCGATGGCGGCCTGGCAGGCCAGCACGCAGGCGCGCACCGGCGTGGGAATGGACTGGCCGAAGATGGAAATGAGGGCGCCGAATAAGGCCAGCATCAGCACCCACAACAGCATGGAGCCCTCATGGTTGGCCCAGACCCCGGTCACCTTGTACAGCAGGGGCTTTGCGGAATGAGAGTTCAGGGCGACGTTGGCGACCGAAAAGTCCGATACGATGTAGGCATACATCAAGGCGCCAAAGGACGTTCCGATGGCGAGAAATTGAATCTGCGCCGCGTGGTCGGCAAAGCGTTGCGCGCCCAAGGCGTCCCTTTGAAGGCCCAGCACGGGAATGAAGCACTGCGCGGCAGCGGTCACCAGTGCCAGGCAAAGGGCGAAATGGCCCAGTTCGATGATCATGGCTGCAGGAACTCCAGTGCCGTGGTCTCGGCGATTTTGGATTGGTGCCGGGGCTCGTTGGGCGCCGCGACCGGTGCGCGCCGTGCCAACTTTTCGATGTCAGGCACCAGACAATCGGTGGGGGACAAAAAAGTGGCCAGTTTAGCTTTTTTCACGCGGCCCAGTATGCGACTGACGGTTTCGGCGTTCAGCCCGAGATAGTCGGCGATATCCTCGCGGCTCAACGGCAGATGGACCCGCCAGCCCTTGGTCGTGCGGCGGCCGATGCGCCAGGCCATGTCGGCCAGGAACAGGCAAACCCGCTCCATGCCGTCCAGGCGGCCCAGCGCCACTAGATGGGTTGAACTATTGCGAACCTGCTTGCTGGCGAGGCGGAAC
>JANQKX010000715.1 GCA_028280915.1 Kiloniellaceae bacterium | reverse complement strand
TTGGACGCAAAGGCCAAGATACTGGGGGCCGCGGGAGAGGACGCGGTCCCCTTGATTGGTTTTTTTAAGGGCGTGAACAGAACCTCCGTCTCCAACGGTGGTCTGCTTTTGGAAATCACTATTCCGCTGTCATCGAATGCCAGGACCGAAGCGTCCTATCGGCGCATTGACCGTACCGTGGTGGATATCGCATTGGTCAACGCCGCGGCGTCGGTCACGGTGGATTCCTCGAACAAGATAACCGCGGCCCGGGTGGCCTTGGGGGCGGTGGCGCCGGTGATTTTACGCTCGACCGCTGCCGAAAACGCGCTTTTGGGCCTTGACCTTTCAACCGTCCCGGAAACTCGGCTGGAAGCGGCGGGCCGTGCCGCCGGCGCAGACGCGAAACCGATTTCAGATGTCCGCGCAAGCGCGGACTACCGCCGGTCCATGGTCAAAGTGATGACCAAAAGGGCCTTGGCCGACTGCATCGAAAAACTTGGAGGAGCCGTTATATGACAACGCTGCGGATCAATGGGGAAACGCATCATGTGGATGCCGCGTCGGACCGGACCTTGGCCGATGTCCTGCGGAACGATTTGGGCCTGATCGGGGTCCGTGTTTCCTGCGGCGAAGGGGAGTGCGGCTCCTGCACGATCTTGGTGGACGGCAAACCCTCAACGTCTTGCATGATGTTGGTCAATCAGGGAGAGGAAAAAGACATTCTCACCATTGAAGGCCTGGCAAAGGGCGATGATTTGCATCCGATCCAACAGGCCTTTGTGGAAGAGCAGGGCTTCCAATGCGCATTTTGCACTCCCGGTTTCATCTTGAGCGCCAAGGCCTTCCTGGCGGAAAACCCCAACCCCACGGCGGAGGAAACGGCCGTTGGGATGAGCGGCAACATCTGCCGCTGCGGCGCTTACCCTTACATCGTGCGTGCGGTCATGCGCGCCGCTGAAATGCTCAGGGCGCCGGCTGACTAAACGTTTGAAAATCGCGGCGCGCGATACCGCGATACCGCCGCTCACGTGAAAGAGGAGGCAAGAATGGGCTCAGATGATAAAAATTTCGCCGTCGTCGGAAAGGGCGTCAAGGTAAAGGATGCGCACGAAAAGGTCACGGGCGGCATCAAGTATGGCGTGGACATGGCCGTGCAAAACATGGCCTATGGCAAGATCCTGCGCAGCCCCCATGCCCATGCGCGGATTCGCTCGATCGACGTGAGCAAGGCGGCGGCCTTGCCGGGTGTCTATGCCGTGTTGACCCATGAAGAGGCCCCGGACCTGGACTGGGAGGCCGCCTGGTTCAACTATCGCGGCAAGGTCCTGGACGGCATTGGCCGCTTCGTGGGAGACGACCTGGCGGCGGTGGCCGCCAAATCCGAGGAAATTGCCCAGCGTGCGGTGGAACTCATTGAAGTCGAGTATGAGATTTTGCCCCACGTCCTGGACATGGAGGAAGCCAGAAAGCCCGATGCACCGCAAATCCGGGTGGAGGGCAATGAGCGGGATCCTTACGTGGTGGCATGGGGGGACGTCGCAGAAGGTGAAGCCGAGGCGGAAGTGATCGTCGACTGCGATATCTTCTATGAAAGCCAACAATATGCCCCGCTGGGCCGTAACGCGGCCATCGCGGAATGGATGGGCGATCGGGTGACGCTTTGGACGTCGTCCCAAACCCCCTCGGAACTGCGGGACGGGATTCACGAGGCCTTGGGCATACCCTTGAGTAAAATTCGGGTCATGGCCTTGCCCTGCGGCAGTTCTTTCGGTCAGTGGTGGAGCAACAACTTCATGCTGATTACGGTTCTTCTGGCCCGCAAGGCGGGGCGGCCGGTGAAAATCGAGCTGACCAACGAGGAATGCATGGCGACGGTAAAACGCCGCCACTTGGAGCACACCCGCGGGCGTATGGGCTGCACCAAGGACGGTAGACTGACCTTCGCTCGTTTTGATCATCTGATCGACAATGGGGGATATGGCTTCAAGGACGACGTGGGCTTTTTTTGCGTGGACATGTGGGGCAAGGCGTCCCATGGCCACTACGCTGTCCACGGCATTAACACCAACCTCCTGACGGCCGGCTGCATGCGCGGGGTCGGGGACTGCACCCTGGGGGCCAGCGTGGAGCAGGTGGCGGACCAGCTCGCCGAAAAGGTGGGGCTGGACCCGATCGAATTCCGCTTGAAGAACCAGATCACCGGCGGCGACGACCTGCGCATGCAGCACAGCAAACACAACATGAAAGGCTCGATGAAGGAATACATCGCGGGAATCCGGGAGGATCTCCGTGCGGACTGGCCGGAGCTCTTCAAGCTTTCCAGTGGCGGAACGGCGGACATCCTCAAGATGGGCGCCGAACGTTTCCGCTGGTCCGAGCGCTGGGCGGGATGGGGAAAACCCAACTGGTCGGAGGGGCCACGCCGCCGCGCCGTGGGCGTGGGGACCGGTGCCCATGTGTGCGGCGTGGAATTCGAAGGCAGCACCTCCGCGGTGGTGCGTATCAATCCCGACGGAAGCTTGAAGGTCCATTGCTCGGTGGGCCGGCAGGGACAGGGCAGTGAAACGACCCAATGTCAAGTGGCCGCCGAGGAGATGGGCGTCCCGCTCGATATGGTGGAGATTGAAACAGGCGATACGGATTCCTGCCCTTGGAGCCACGGTTCCTTGGCAAGCAACACCATGTACCGGGTGGGGTGGGCCACCAGGGCGGCCACTCAAGATGCCCGGCGCCAGCTTTTGGAGATCGCGGCCCGGGAACACTTCGAAGTCACCGACCCGAATGAACTGGACATAACCGGCGGACTTGTGCACCCCAAGGGCCAGCCGGACTCCAACAGTCGCCTTTCGATTTCGGACGTCTTGAACATCATTCGCTCGGACACCTTGGGGCAGACCTCTTCCATCACGGGCCGGCCGGCGGTGCCTATGCCACCGTCGACCACCTTCGCCCGGCAGTTCGGCGCGCAGTTTGTCGAGGTCGAAGTGGATGTGGAAACGGGTCAGATAAAGCTGCTCGACTATGTGGCGGCTCAAGACAGCGGAACGGTCATGAACCCGCAAGTCCTCAAAAACCAGGTGATCGGCGGTGCCATTTGCGGTGCCGGCTTTGCCATCTACGAGCATTTGGTCTTTGACGACCAGACGGGCGCCATCAAAAATGCCAACCTGCTGGACTATAAGCTGCTAAGAGCGGCCGATTTTCCTTGGAACGCCGAAGTGCTGTTTCACGAGGATTATGATCCCGTGGGTCCCTTCGGCGCCCGGGGGGCGGGAGAATCACCCATCGCCGCGGGCATTTCGGCCATCCATCAGGCGGTTTACAACGCAACCGGCGTCTGGGTGCCGTTGCCCATGACGCCGGAGCGGGTGGCCCGGGCGCTGGGACAAATTCAATCGGACGCGGCGTAAGCCTTTTGGCAAGCTTTGAATGGATGGGGCGCAAGGCAGCTCTTGCGCCTGATCTTTCCTGTCCGTAAGTCTAGCGCGACCGAGCCGGCCAGTCCCATCATGTCCCGTCATGTCCCGTCATGACGGGCAAGTCACGCCAGAATTTCTTTAAGACCGTCGCCGGGTGTCAGGGGGTCGTCGAAGTTGACGATCACTTCCTTGCGCGCGATGATCCACCCGTCGCCTGTTACCTCGACGCGGCAGCCGACACCGGGGCCATAGGGCAACACCTCATAGCAATGGCCTTCGAATTCCGTGTCCCAACAAGAGATCGCCTTTAAGCGATCCCCGCTCCGCATTTCGCCCCGCTCGACCAGTTGCGCGATGGCCGCCGTGGTCCCCGTCCCGGAGGGACAGCGTGAAACCGACTTGGGATAAACGACAGGGGAAATTCGGCGCCCCAGGGTTTGGTCGTCGATACGAAAGGCCGGCCCTGTCCAGAGAACGAATACGGCCGGGCCTTGATCGCCCAACTCAAAATGACGGTAGGGGATTTTGTCCCGTGCCGCTGCCATGAAATCCAATGCAAAAGCCCCCAGCTCCGCTTCTTCCGACTTGGTCAACGCAAAGCCATGGCTCGGTCCGTCAATCAGAGAGTAAAAGCAACCGCTCCAGACCACGTCAAACTTCACGGCGCCCCGCCCGGGGACATCCAAACTCAAGCCCTTTTGCGCGACGAATGCGGTCGAGTCCGGTTTATAAGAAACATCGATGACCTTACCGTCGCGGCAGTTGGCGGTCACCGTGACCGCGCCGCCCGGTGATTCCAGCAAAACATCTTGCCGCCCCTCCGCCATCGGCAGATGGCCGTCCTCCAAAAGAGCGATGGCGGTGGCCATGGTGTTGGAGCCCGAATAGAGCGGATATCCCATGTATTCCATGATCACGAAGCCCGCCTTGGCGCCGGGGATGCTCGGCGCCACAACCAGGTCCGCATAATGTGACGGGTGCCCGCCACGGGGCTCATGCAGCAGCAGTCTTCGCAAACCGTCCCCGTTGTTTTTCAAATAGGCCATTTTATCGCCGACGGTCCGGCCGGGCAGGTCGATCACCCCATCCACGATGATCTGATGCACATCGCCCCCGGTATGCACATCGACGGTCCGGATTTTACCCTGCTTTTTTGGCATCTGGCTTGGCTTTCTCTTCGTTGATCTGGAAAACAGGGTCAATTGACCCAAGTTGGTTCTAAGCCACGGCGATA
Organism: Kiloniellaceae bacterium; assembly: GCA_028280915.1. Classification (GTDB taxonomy): domain Bacteria; phylum Pseudomonadota; class Alphaproteobacteria; order Kiloniellales; family Kiloniellaceae; genus JANQKX01. Next base: position 1,720 of record JANQKX010000715.1, on the reverse strand, counting down.
CTAGCCCGCAAAGCGATCAAGCTATTTTCAGCGTCACCGACCCCAATCCCTCGAACTCGACCACGGCGTGGTCGCCTCGGTCGGCCCAATAGATATCGGTTGCGGTACCCGTGTTGTGAATGTCGCCGGCCCTGAGGCCGTCTCCGTCACGGGACCGTGCGTTGGCGAGCCAAACCAGCGCCGCCATGGGGTCTCCCAGCACATTGGAGCCCCGTCCGCGGCGCAACGTTTGTCCATTGACGCTGAGCGTGACGGCCATGGTGACAAGATCAAGGTCACGCCAGTCTTCAACACCTTCTCCAACCACCAAGGCACCGTCGGTGCCGTTGTCCGCGATGACCGAAAAGACACCCTTGTTCGGCCAGTCTTTGATATGGCCGGCAACGACCTCGATGCTGGGATGCACGGATCGAACCGCCGCCGCCACCTCTGATCGGGTATAGGGCGCCTGCCGTTTGGGCAAATCGTCCTTCAAGCGGAAGGCGAATTCACATTCCAACAAAATAGGCGGGAAATCCGCTGCCCGAAGCTCCGCCGGGCTGGGCAGGATATAGTCATTGAACAGCCGCGCATAATAGGGCTCCTGCAAATTCAGCATGTCTTGGATCGCCTTGTTCGTGCAGGCGCAGAACCAGCCGCCCACCTCCCAGCCGAGCAGATCAACAAAGCGGTTCTGAATGGCATAGGCATCTTCCAGGTTCCGGGGCCGGCAGTCCTCGGGAAACCCGTCGATCATCTTGTTTTCCCGTCGCGCGGCGACCAGCAGAGCGGCTGCTTTTTCAACTAGGCTTGAGTCCATGGCCTTTATCCTTTTTCATGGGTTTCTCGCTGTTTGTAGCGATTCAGATAGCTTTCGCCGCGGTCGAACAAGATTTGGCACAGTTGGGTGATCATCCAGTACACCAACGCAGCCATGACCAGCGGTGTAAATGGGTCGTAGGTCAGCTCGACGGCTTCATTGGCAAATGCCAGGATATCGAAAACCGTGATGGCCCCGACGGCCGCTGTCCCCTTTATGAACAGGATGACTTCGTTGCGGTAAGCGGACAGTCCAAAGCGGAAGGCCAGGGGCAGGCGCACTTTCACGAAGCCGACCCATTTGGGCAATCCCAAGGATTCGCAGCCGTCGTCGATGCCCTTGGGAATGGCGGCCAAGGCGCCACGCCAGATCTCGGACAGAAAGGCCGCATGATTGATCGTGAAGGCAAAGACGGCGCAATTGTAAGGGTCGTCGAAAAAATCCCAAAGAAAGGTCTCGCGCACCACGCCCCAAAGGGCGAAACCATTGTAGACCAGGTAAAGCAGAACCAGTTGCGGCGCGCCGCGTATAAAGGTGGTGAAGGCCCGCACCGGCCAACGTACAATGCGCCGGTTCGATCGTCCGGCGAGCGCCAGGGGAATGGAGAATACAAATCCCACGACAAAGGTGGGCAATAAAAGCAAAAGGGTCACCACTGTCCCTTGCAGCAGGGACGGCACCAGCTGCCAGGCCAGGTCCAGGTTGAATATCATCGCGAAATCTTCGAATGAAACTGTTTACCGGGCATCGGCGAAACCCCGATTGGCCAGACGCTCCGCCTTGTGAATCGCCACCATCGAGAGCCCGGCGACAAGGACAAATGCGGCCATGGCGACGATATAGAATATGAACGGCTGACGGGTCGTGCCGGCGGCGATGTTGGCCACCCTGACAAGATCCTCGAGCCCGACCAGGGACACC
>JANQKX010000665.1 GCA_028280915.1 Kiloniellaceae bacterium | reverse complement strand
CGCAGGGCCACGAAGGCCTCTTCATCGACACCGTCTTTCAAGTGCTTGTTTTCGGCGCGCTGGGCACCCACGGTGGTTTCCCAGGCGATCTCGCGGCCGCCGGGGCCATAGTCATGGCCCACGAACATGCGGGTTTCCGGCGGCAGGGACAGCAAGCGCCGGGCCGAGCGGTAGAGAACACGGGCATCCCCATCGGGAAAATCCGCCCGGGCCGAGCCGAAATCCGGCATGAAAATCACATCGCCGACAAAAAGCGCATCGCCGGTCAGGTAGCTGACGCAAGCTGGCGTGTGCCCCGGCGTGGCCAGGACCTCGACCTCAAGGCCGCCGATGGTAAACCGCGCACCGTCCTCGAAAAGCCGATCGAACTGCCGCCCGTCGCAGGGAAAATCCGCCCCCAGATGATAGATTTCCACCCAGCGCTTTTGCACCGCGCAGATGCCCTGCCCCATGGCGATGATCCCGCCCGCGCGGGCCTGCAGGCGGCGCGCGCCGCTGATGTGATCGGCGTGGGGGTGTGTCTCCAGAATCCAGGCCAGGGAGAGGCCCTCTTCTTCCAGGTGCAGGACCACCCGGTCGATGGACTCCTCGAAAAGGCGCCCGGCCGTGGGGTCATAGTCCCAAATACAATCGATGACCGCGGCCTTTTTTGTCTCGGGGTCGCTGACGATATAGGTCACGGTCGAGGTGCGCGGATCAAAAAGCCCGGTTACGACAGGTCCCATGAGCAACCCACTTCCTTGTCCAATTGCCGTTACGCCTTTGCGGGGCATTTTCCCGGGTGGCCGGGAGTCTGTCCAGGGCACAAATGGCCAGCATGCGGATGGATTTTTACCGCGGGCGCGGGCAGTATCACGCCACCATGACTGACGGCATTTCTCCCATCGGCTTTGTAGCCACCCCCGAAATCTTGGCCCAGGCCATTTCCCGGCTTGGCAGGGTCGACGGCCTGGCCATCCCCCTGTTGGACGAAGGGACGCGGCGGTTTTTCCGCGCCGCCGCCAACCAACTGCCCTATCGCCGGGCCCGCGAGGTGGTGGGGGTTGGTGAGCAGGCGGTGCGGCAAGGCTTTGATCTGTGCTTCGGCCTGCCGGACGAGACCCCCTTTCACGATCTGGCCGCGGCTTTCGAGGATCTGACCTTGGCCGCTTTGGCCCTGCTGAAGCCGTCGCCCATCCCCTTGCCCTTTAGCTACAACGACTTGGTGGTGCAGCGGTACAATCCCGGCGACGAGGGCATTACCCCTCACCGGGATCACATTGCCTATCGAGGCTTGGTGGCCCTGATCATCTTGGAGATGGGCGGTCGGTTCCTGACCTGTCCGGACCGCAGCGGCGCGGAATCGGCGGAGGTGACCTGCCCGCCCGGCGGTGTCATTTTGATGCGCGCGCCCGGTTTCGAAGGTCGCCGGGACCGGCCCTTTCATCATCTGCGCGACATCGCGGAGACCAGGGTCAGCTTCGGTTTGCGCTATGACGTGCGCAAGCTGCCGGGCGCGGCCGAATCTTGACCTTGAAATTGGCCGCGTGCCTCCTTAAACGACGGGAACTCTTGCCGTCACGGACCCACGCCACGCCCCCAGGCCCTTATCCATGCTGACCGACGATTTTGACTTCGACCTGCCAAAGGAGCTGATCGCCCAATCCCCCGCGGTGCCGCGGGACGCGGCGCGGCTGCTGGTGGTGGGCGAGGCCCTGCAGGACCGGCGCATCACCGACCTGCCCGACCTGTTGCGGCCCGGCGACCTCTTGGTCAGCAACAACACCAAGGTGATCCC
>JANQKX010000655.1 GCA_028280915.1 Kiloniellaceae bacterium | reverse complement strand
GTCCGTTTAAATCTTGGACGGCGTGGGGTCGCCGCCGACCCGGTGCACGTTGCCGGCCTCTCCGTCGCCCACATAGAGGCCGAACTGGGCGTCTTCCTTTTCCCGGGCATAGCGTTTCAGCATGCTGGTGAGAGAAGGGTCCTGGATGCGTTCCCAGGGGATCTGGTCAAAGGGAATGAAGTCCAGCGGCGCGCTGGGCCCATCGGCCCCCAATCCCGGCGCGTCGGCGGAGCCGCCGCCGCCGCTATCCACCTCGCCGCGATAGATGATGATGTGGCGTTCGCCCCGATCATAGACCGCGTATAAAAAGGGCAGTTGAGCCATAACGCCGGCGGCGGCCAAGCGGCCCAGCAAGGACTTGGGTTCCGTGGCGCTGCCCAACTTTCCGGCCATGGGCAGCTTCAAGGCACCGCTGTCGGGATCGGCGTAGAACAAAATGGCGTCGCCCCGCTCCACCAAGGCGCCTACTTGAACCGTGCCCACGGCCTCTTGGGCGTGCTGGGCTTCCTGGGCCAGTCCGAAAGAGACGTAGGCTCCGCGGCAGTATCCGAGCGGCGAGTCCGCGAAGTGGGCGTAGTCCAGCACCCGGCCGATCAGGATGTAGTGGTCGCCGGCATCCACCACCTCGTGCATGGCACAATCCAGCCAAGCCACCACGCCATCGATGATGGGGCTGCCGGTGGCCCGGCCGGACCAGGCAACGGTGGAGAACTTGTCCGGGCCAGGCGCCGCAAAGGTACCGGAGACAGCGCGCTGACTTTCGGCCAGGATGTTGATGGCGAAATGGCTGGTCTTTTCAAACACCGGGCAGCTGCCGGCGGTCTTGGCAATGCAGATCAGCGCCAGGGGCGGATCCAGGGACACCGAGGTGAAGGAGTTAGCGGTAAAGCCCCAAGGCGAGCCCTCCTCGTCCAAGGTGGTGACAATGGTCACCCCGGTCGCGAAGGTGCCAAAGGCCCGGCGCAGATCGCGCGGATCGATGTCCCTTTCAGCCATGTTGCCCTCCCTCAATCACGCTTTCCTCACTTAACACTCGAGAATCAAAACTGTGCTCGGGCTCAACCCCGCATGCGCTCGGCCTTGGGATCGAACAAGACATCGGATATCAGGCGCGCCTGTCGCATCTCACCCAGAATCTCGATCTCCACCTCCCGGCCTTCTTGAATCAGCGCCACCGGCAAAAAGCCCAAGGCCACGGACTTTTTGGAGTAGTGGGCATATCCGCCCGAGGTGACGAAACCGACCACCTGGCCATCCACGTAGATGGGCTCGTCGCCCCAAACATCGGCATCCCGCGCCGCGACGATGAAAGTGCACAACCGCCGCTCCGGACCTTCCGCCTTTTCTTTCAGGGCCGCCGCCTTGCCGATAAAGTCAGCCGGCTTGTTGTAGGACACAAAACGGTCCAGGCCCACCTCTGCCGGCATGTAGTCGGGCTTGTACTCCCGGAGCCACGAGCCGAAGGATTTCTCCAAGCGCAGGCTCATCATGGCGCGCATGCCGAAGGGCCGCAGGCCCAAATCGGCGCCAGCTTCCGTCAGCAAATGATAAAGGGACACCTGCTGGCCCGGCTCGACAAAAATCTCATAACCCAGGTCACCGGTATAGGAGACCCGCTGCACGATGGCCCGGCAAGGCCCTATGTCCATCTCGGCCACGGACATGAAAGGAAAGGCCTTGTTGGAGACGTCGTGGCGGGCCACCCGGCTCAAGAGGTCCCGGGCCTTGGGGCCGGCGATCTGAAACCCGATGCGGGTATCCGAGACGTTTTCAAGCCTCACACCGGCTTCCGGCAGGTGCTGCCAGAACCAGCGCATGTGATAGGCCTGAGCCCCATAGGAGGCGGTCAGCTGGAAGCTCTCCTCGCCCAGACGGCTGATGGTAAAATCCCCGATGAGCTTGCCCTGGGGGCTGAGCATGGGGGTCAGGGACAAGCGCCCCACCTTGGGCACCCGCCCGGCCATGATGCGGTCGAGCCAGTCGGCCGCGCCCGGTCCGGCAATGGCATACTTGCCGAAATTGTGCACCTCGTTGAGGCCCACCCCTTCCCGCACGGCCCGGCATTCGGCCCCCACGGCATCGAAGGCGTTGGAGCGGCGAAAGCTCGGAATCTCTTCCAGGGGCTCGCCCTCGGGCGCGAAGTAGTTGACCGCCTCCATGCCATAGGCGGCGCCGAACACCGCGCGCCGAGACTGCCACAAGCCATAGGCCGGCGTGGTCCGGAACGGCCGGGCGGCGGGCAGTTCCTCGTTGGGATAGGAAATGGAAAAACGCCGCTGATAGTTTTCCCGCACCTTGGCGCGGGTATAGCCCGGCGTGATCCAATCGCCGAAGCGGGCCACGTCCATGGCGAAAATGTCCCGGGACGGCTCGCCGTGGATCATCCATTCGGCCAGGCTGAGGCCCACGCCGCCCCCTTGGGAAAAGCCCGCCATGACCGCGACCGCGGTCCAGTAGTTGCGCAGGCCCGGCACCGGACCGACCAGGGGATTGCCGTCGCCGGCGAAAGTGAAGGGACCGTTGATGATACGCTTGACGCCGGCCCGCTCCAGCACGGGATAGCGCTTGAAGGCAAATTCCAGGGTCTCGCCGATACGGTCCAGGTTGTCGGGCAGCAACTCGTGGCCGAAATCCGCCGGCGTGCCGTCCACCGCCCAGGGGTCGCAGGCCTGCTCGTAAAAACCGATCACCAGGCCCCGGCCTTCCTGACGCAGATAGCTTTCCCCCTCCGGGTCCATTACATGGGGCAGTTCCTGGTCCCGCTCATAGACCTCCGGCGTGTCCTCGGTGACCAGGTACTGGTGCTCCATGGGATGCAGGGGCAGGTAGACGCCGGCCAGGGCACCCACCTCGCGGGCCCAGAGACCGCCGGCGTTGACAAGGTGCTCGGCGATCACCGTGCCGTTTTGGGTCACCACCTCCCAGCCGCCGTCGGGGCGCGGGTTGGTTTCCAGGACCGGATTGCGCAAGACGATCTCGGCCCCCGCCTGGCGCGCCGCCTTGGCATAGGCATGGGTGGTGCCCGAAGGGTCCAAATGGCCGTCCAG
>JANQKX010000571.1 GCA_028280915.1 Kiloniellaceae bacterium | reverse complement strand
CTCAACACGGCGAGCGGCGCCACCTGGGTCTCCCTGCACCACGGCGGCGGCGTGGGCATCGGCTTTAGCCAGCACGCCGGCATGGTCATCGTCTGCGACGGCAGCGACGACGCGGACCGGCGCCTGGCCCGGGTGCTGCACAACGACCCGGCCACCGGCGTCATGCGCCACGCCGACGCCGGCTACCAAATCGCCATCGACTGCGCCAAGGAGCATGACCTCAAGCTCCCCATGATCGAATAAGGGGCGCCGGGTGCCCGCCTTTCGTTTTCGGAACCCCTGGCCAGCAGGTCAGCGCGGCTGTCTTCGGCTAGGATTTTTTTACGGGCAGTGAAATTGGACAATACAAAAGAGACCCTCGATTACCGGGATCAATTTCCACAGGAAAATGAGGACCGAGAGTCCTATTGCCGCCGCCTTGAAGCGGACGGCTACCAGGAAATGTACATCCGTAAAGCGCTGCGGTGTCACTTCGCCATGTCCATCAAGGAATTCGGCGACTTTTTTGAGCCCTTTGAACGGGCGCGGTTGCGTCACATCACCTTGCTGCACCGGATGCATCCAAACCGGACGGATTATGCCCTGACAAAAAAGGTCCAGGGCAGTCTGGAAGTTTCGGAAGAAAGAGCGGCATATTGGGTGAAGCGCTTCCGCGAGGTCGGCGAAGTCGACTACAAACAATAGGTCACAGAACCCGTTGTCTCTCCCTGCCCGTTATCGCCCCCGGCGCATGACCAGCAGGCCGGCGGTGATGATCATGGCCATGCCGGATAGCGTGGTGAGGCCCGGCGCGGCGGCGAAGAACAAAAAGTCCCAGACCGCGACAAAGACCAGATAGCTGTATTCGAAGGTGGCGACGGTGGACGGCGGGGCGGCCTGATACGCCCCGGCGATGCCGATGGCGATGACCACCGCCAAGGTGGCGAGCAGGCCGAGGACCAGCCACTCCCTGGTGCCCAGGCTCACCCATCCGCCGAAAAGGTAGGGGTAAGCCGCGGCCAGGGTCTGGTCCGGCGGCCAAAGGAGTAAAAACCCGCTCAAGGCCAAGCCCGCCGACAGCATGACCAACTGGAGGGAAAAGGCCATGGCCGCCAGGGGCACCCCTTGGCATTTACTCCGGGTGATCACATGGGCCAGGGCATAAAAGCAGGCGCCCATGAGGGGCAAAAGCGCCCAGGGTGAAAAGGCGTCGGTGCCCGGTTGCAACAACACCAGCACCCCGGCAAAACCGACAATCACGGCAAACCAGCCACGCCGGCCCACGGGCTCGCCGATGGCATAGGCGGACAGCAGGGTGACAAAGAGCGGCGCCGTATAAGTGGCGGCTCCCAGGACCGACAGGGTGATAAAGGGAATGGCGGCGTAAAACGCCAGGAACAGCAGGGTCACGAAAAACGCCCGGATCAGGGGCCAGGGCCGCAGCGCCTGCCGGATCACCGCGCCCTTGAGACCCTGAGCCCAGGCCAGGCCCAGCAGCAAGGGTAAGGCCAGCAGACCCCGCAGGGCGAAAATCTGACCCAGGGGCAAGCGGTCGCTGAAGAATTTAAAGACCACGTCCTGGCTGGAGGTGACGAACATGGCGCCCACGATGAAGGCGATCCCCCGGACAAGGTATTGGGGCCGGGCTTGGGCGTCATGGGTGGTCAATCCGGGCTCTCCTTTCGCGCTATCAGGGGTCATGAAGGCAGGCAGGTTATCCGGCGTTACTCTGTTTGAATAGGCATTGCCTTCTAACTCTATTATTCAGTAAATTTAAACAATGGAACGCGCGCCCGTTCATGGCATCGAGGTTTTCCTGACGATCGTCCGGGAGGGCTCCCTGCGCGCCGCCGCCAAGGCCCTGGGCGTGGGCGCCCCGGCGGTGAGCCTGCAGCTGAAGGCCCTGGAGGAAAAAATGGGCGTGGGACTGGTTCACCGCACCACGCGCAGCATCACGCTCACCGACGCGGGCCGGGTGCTGTTCGAGGCGGCGGCCCCGGCCTATCGGGACATGATCTATGCCGTGAAAAAAACCCGGGAAGTGGGGCGCGCCACCCAAGGCACCCTGCGCCTCACCCTCTCCCGCGGCGCCTATGTGACGGCGATCGCCCCCGTGCTCGAGAAATTTCAGGCGGACAATCCGGGCATCACCCTGGACATCTCCTTGAACGAGGGGCTGGTGGACATCATCCGCGACGGCTTTCACGCCGGCATCCGCCTGGGGGACATCATCGCGCCGGACATGGTGGCGCTGCGCCTGACCCCACCCCTCACCCCGGCCTTTTCCGCCGCCCCGACCTACCTGGCGCGCCAGGGCCGACCGCAAACACCCCGGGACCTGCTGGAGCACCAATGCATCCGCTACAAGCTGCAGACCGCCAAGACAGTCGCCCCCTGGCAGGTGACCGAAGAGGGTCAGGACAAAACCATTGACCCGCCCGGCCGGCTGATCTTCGACACCATTCAGGGCACCATCGAAGCCGCCTGCTCGGGCCACGGCATCACCTGGTCTCTGCGTGCCACCATCGCCGACGAGCTTCGCACCGGCGCGCTAGAGACGATCTTGGACCCCTACGTGCGCCAACTGCCGCCCTTTTACCTCTACTATCCGGAGCAAAACCGCCGGGTCGAATGCCTGCGGCTTTTGATCGATTGTTTGGTGGCCGAACGGGATGGGAAGGCAAACCAACTCGCGGACAGGATCGACGGATGTAGTTGAGGGCCCATCCCGGGATTGGACAGGTCGCAACACGCATGATAACCACCGGACCACTTCAAGTATCGGGCAGAGGGTGAATGGAAACCATCGCCATTGTTCTGGGACTCCTGCTTGTCTTGGCATTCCTGATCTGGAAGGGGCTGTTTTCCAGCAGCCTTTCGTTTGACGATCTTTCCGAATTCGCCTTCGACAGGGTCACCCTGCCGGATGGGATGAGTCTGAACTACCGGCGTCGCGGCAATCCGGATACACCTACGGTTCTGTTGGTTCACGGCGGCGGGGACTCCTTGTCCGCCTGGGACGGCTGGGCCACGGCGTTGGAGCCCCACTACGACGTGGTGGCGGTCGATTTGCCGGGGCATGGCCTTTCCGATCCCTTTCCCGACGGCCTCTACAGCACCGAAAAGTTGGCCCTGGCGGTCAAGGCCTTTGTGGATACCCTTGGCCTCAAGGATTTTATCATCGTCGGGCATTCCTTCGGCGGCGAGACGGTTCTGCGTTACGTGACCGCCAATCCGCGCGCACCAAAGGCCATGATCCTGGTGGCACCGGGCGGCTATGAGGCGGAGCACGGGCTGAAGGCACCTCCGGCTTTCGTGCGCTTTGCCACCACGGACCTTGGACGGCGCGTTCTGCGCAATTTCGGTAGCCGCCGATTGTTCGGCCTGCTCCAGCACAAAAACTTTTTCTACCGCAAATCGGAGAGTTCCAAAGCGGCCATCGACCGGCAATTCCGGCTTTTGCGGTACAAGCCCAACCGGGGCGCCATGCTGTCCCTTGTCATGAACGATATGAGCCGCCATCGCGACGTCGCCGGGCTAACGGATCTGACTCTGCCCGCCCTTTTCCTTTGGGGGCGCGAGGACCGGATCATTCCCCTCGAGACGGGCCGCCGCATCGCTGGTGATGTGCCGAATGCCGGCCTGGTGATCTACGAGAACATGGGCCACGTGCTCCATGTTGAAATGCCGGAGCGCAGCTCGGCGGACGCCCTGCGGTTTTTGCAAGGTCTCAGTTAGCGTGGTACCGGATTCCGCACACCGCTGTCGCGGTTTACCGATCGCTTGCCAGGCTAGGCATTGCTTTTTTTGGTGCAGATCCCCAGCAGCTTATAGGCCGGGCAGAAGCAGAAAAAGGCCGTGAGCAAGGGCACCAGCCCGATCCAGCCCCACGGGGTCTGGGGCCCAACGAAGACCAAAGCCAAGAGGACGAGCCCCACGACGATGCGGGCCATCCGGTCGATCGTCCCAAGATTGGCTGTCATTTTTTCCTCCTATGCGATGGGGTTGCGGTGGTCAGTGGTGTCAAATTGAAAAAGGATCCGCCTCGGCCTTAAAACACCGCCAGCCGGGTCTTGACGTCGGTCATCTCTTTGGCGATCTCCGGTGGGCGGGCCACCCCCACGCCGCTCGCGAGCGCCTCTTGGCCCAGGTTCCGGTTCGGCAGGTAAATCGCACAGACGTCCACCGATGCCCCCTTTTCCCGTAGGGCGCTCAACAGGGAGGACA
>JANQKX010000515.1 GCA_028280915.1 Kiloniellaceae bacterium | reverse complement strand
AACAACGGATCGCTTCTTCCGTCCGCTCCGCCTTCATGAGGGCGGCGCCCAGGTTGTTGTGAGCTTCCGGCGCGTTGGGGGCCAATGTCACGGCCCGCTCTCCGGCGGCAATGGCGTCTTGGACTTGATCCACGGCCAAGAGCGCCTGGCAAAGATGGTATTGGGCGAGGGCATAGTTGGGCTCGATGGTCACGGCCCGCTGAAAGCTCTGGGCCGCATCGTCGGATTTGCCCAGGCGCTGCTGCACGATGCCCATATTGCTGTGGGCCCGGGCCAAATCGGGACGCAAGGCGATGGCGGCGTGATAGCTGGCCTCCGCCTCCTGGTCCTGTCCGGCCATGAGCAGGGCGTTGCCCAGATAACTGTGGGCCTCGGCGTTTTGGGGATCGCAGAACAAAGCCGCGCGCAGAAGGTCTGCCGCTTCCGCGCCGCGGCCCTGTTCCAGCTTGGCGACCGCGGCATAGATCAGGATCTCGCCGGCGCCCAGCTCCCCCATTAGAATGTCACGATAAGTTGCCAGGGCGTCGTCGAAGCGCCGTGCTTGGTGGAAGCCTGCCCCCTGGCGCAGCTTGGCTACGCAAGAGGGCAGATTCCTGGTGGCTGGGCTACCTGCCGGCGCACCCGCTTGCCGAGGGAGGTCTCCCCGTTTCATGTCCCGATCACCGCTCAATTGACTTAAAATTGAGGGCGAAAGGTATCAGCCCAAAGCACAATTAGCGATCATAAAAAACGGTCGCCCACGAGGTGCCGGAAGCAAACTACCTGGCTCCCTACGGCAGTTTCCAACCTAAACGGAAACGGCCGCGGGTTCCTTGAATGTGCCCGGAATCGGCAGCGACTCAGGCGAACGCCGCCACTTTCTCGCGTAAAGCCTATTGCGCTGGCGGCGCACCCGCAGCTTGATTTCCAGCCATTCGGCCAGACCTCGATAGCGGGCCCGCTTATGCCGCGGCAAGGCATCGCAATGCGCGGCCTCACGCAACAGATAAGTTAAAAGGGCGGTGTCTTCTTCTGTAAAGTCACCCAAGCGGCTTAACACCATGAGCGATTCCTCCTGCCCAAAAAATTCCGGAAGAGAGGAATCCCAGTTCCATGGTCAGAACTTGGATCGTTCGGCGGCCGCGCCCTTCGGGCTTGTTGCGCCCAATTGGACCCCGGCCTTTTTTACGCCATCCCACTCTATCCAGAGAGCTGCCTTGCCACTAATTAACCCGGCAGGTTTCCAATAGTTCCAAATAAATTTAAGCAAAATTATTAACAAGTGCTGGGGATTGTTAATATTCGTAAAGATATAAGTTCTATCTTATTTTTGGAAAAAGAAAAAAAGGGATTGATCATATTATCCGCGTTCCGTGGCAAGGGGCTTTAGCCAAGAGAAATCGATAAGGGGAATAAAAGCGCCGCTCCCTGGCCAAGGGGAGGCAAGGGGCCTTTTCCGGAATTTGTGCTGCGGGCGGTTTTTTTGGACCTTGGCGCGGTTGACGAATCTGATCAGACAGGCGAAAACCTTTTGTTGTTTATGTTTTCGTCATGCGTTTAACCTGGTGTGGGTTTCGTTCGATTGATTCTGAGTCTGAAAAAGGGATGAGACTGTTGTTGTCTAATGAAACGGTGGCTCTTTGCCGCCGCGCGATACGATTTGCCGCGCTCGCCGGTTTGTTGGGTTTATGGAGCCTGCCAAGCAACGCCAGCGAGGAAAGCGATCTGGCCAAGGAATCGCAAAACCCCATTGGGGATATCATCAGCCTGCCGTTTGAGAACAATACGAGCTTCGGCACGGGGCCCGAGGACGGGGTGATCAATGCGCTCAATCTCAAGCCGGTTTATCCCTTGGACGTGGGGAGCTGGAACCTTATCAACCGGGGCATCTTCCCGCTGGTTTATCAAGGGGAGCGTTTTGCCGGCGAGGGCAGCGTCTTCGGTCTGGGCGACTTTACCTATCAAGGCTTTTTCACCCCGCCGGCATCAGGGCCGATCACCTGGGGTTTCGGGCCGGCTCTGGTATTTCCGACCCACACGGATGATCGGCTGGGCCAGGACAAGTGGTCCGCCGGCCCCGCTGTCGTGGCCTTGACCAAACCGGGCCCCTGGCTGGTCGGCGGTCTGTTCACCCATGTGTGGTCCTATGCCGGCGACGATGACGACCCGGATGTGAACCTCTCCTCGTTCCAATACTTCCTGAACTACAACTTCGACAGCGGTTGGTATCTTACCTCCTCGCCGACCATTACCGCCAATTGGAGCGCCGACGGCAGCGACCGCTGGACCGTGCCCGTCGGCGGCGGTGCCGGCAAGGTGGTCCGTTTGGGCCAGCAGCCCGTCGACCTGAAGGGACAGTTTTTCTGGAACGCGGTGGGGCCTGATGACGCGGCGGACTTGACCATCCAATTTCAGGTCAAGTTTCTTTTTCCCAAGTAGCGGGTCCCCAAGTAGCGGGTCCCCAAGTAGCGGGTCGCGCCAAATTGCGGACATCCCCGTATCGCGCCTCGGCCCGCCGCGGTCGCCGCCGACCCGGTTTCCTACAAGGGCGGCAGACGGGGCGGGACCGGCGATGACTGGATGATCGACGTATTGGTCATGGCATAAGGCACGATACGATCGATCACCCGTTCCATCTCGGCGATGGAGCTGAGGCTGGCCCGGGCGAGGAAGCAGTCCTCGCCCGTGATCCGATCGCAGAGGGTCACTTCCGGAATACCCTGAAGAATCTCGGCCACCCGTTGCATCTGGCCCGGCACGGGCCGCACCCGGATCCAGACCGCGATAGAGCGCCCCAAGGCTTCGGGCGCGATGGTCGCCGTGTAGCCCGTGATGATCCCCGCTTCCTCCAGGCGCTTCACACGCTCGGCCACGCTGGGCGCCGACAGCTTCACCATGCGCGCCAACTCGGCTGTGGTGGTGCGGGCATTGCGGCACAGCCGGCGCAGGATCATCGTATCGATTTCGTCCAAGGTGCCATTTTCATAAATAAAGTTTTTCATGGGTATTTTCTTCTTATTAAAGGAAAAAAGTCAAAATAACCTCATTAAGTATATATAGTTTTCGAGAATTGTCTTGCAAAATTGGTGAAACAAGAGGTTTCGCCATGGCGTCGAATTTGCCCCCCGTCACTCGTCTAAATCGCGCCGCCCAGGCGGTGCCGCCCCAGGCCTGGTTCGGGGTCAGCGCCGTTTTTCACTACCTGGGGCCCTCCTTAGCCGTGCTGCTTTTCCCGGCGGTGGGCGTTCTGGGCGTGGCCTGGTTCCGCATCGCCGCGGCCGCCATGGTCTTCGCCCCTCTGACCAAGCCGTGGCGTGTGTTCGTCTCGGCCGACGGCAAGACCCGCTGGTTGCTGATGGGCCTTGGGGTCTGCCTGGCCGTGATGAATACGTCCTTTTACCTGGCCTTGGAGCGTCTGCCCATGAGCCTGGTCGCGGCCATGGAGTTCGTCGGCACCATCGCCGTCGCCCTTTATGGATTGCGCAGCGGACGCAACTTGCTGGCTCTGGTCCTGGCCGTGGCCGGCGTCTTTATCCTGATCGACGTGAAATGGGCGTCCGATCCCTGGGGCTTGTTTTGGGCCGGCCTCAACGCATTGTTGTTCGTGGGCTATATCATTCTGGGCCACAAGGCCGCCGAGCGGGGAGCGAGCGACGGGGTGGCGCGGCTGGGCGCGGCCATGGCCATTGCCTTTTTGATCTTGATGCCCATTGGATTTGGCGAAGCCATGGGGGCTTTTGGCGCGCCGTTCCTGGTCCTGGCCGGCATTGGGATCGGGGTATGTTCCTCCGTGATCCCTTATGTGTGCGACCAATTGGCCATGTCGCGTTTGCCCCGTGCGTCCTTTGCCCTGCTGTTGGCATTGTTGCCCGCGACGGCGACGATCATCGCGCTGATTGTGCTGGCACAAGTTCCCACGCTGCGCGACGTCGCCGGCATTGCCTTGGTCATGCTGGGCGTCGCCATCCACAAGCCGGCCTCGCGTCTGTAAGCCTTGGGTCCGGTCACCTGATGCAGACGCGCCCGCCCCGTGAGAATTGCCCTGTTCGGCGCGGCGGGAAGGTCCTATAACCGGCACCAGTATCCCGCGAGGCACACTCGACCCGGAAAGGAGAAGGCACATGGCTGGGCAGACGGCGCATGATCGGCTGCGCGACATCATTCGCGAAAAATCGTTCAAGCACGGCGACTTTATCTTGGCGTCGGGCAAAAAAAGCGACCTGTTTTTCAACATGAAACTGACCATGCTGGATCCGGAAGGGGCCAACCTCTTGGCCGACGCCCTCTTGGAGGTGATCAAGCGGGAGAACGTCACCGCGGTGGGCGGCATGGCCGTGGGCGGCGTGCCCCTGGTGGCCACGGTCTGCGCCAAGAGCCATGCGGACCATCCGGTCAAAGCTTTCTACGTGCGCGACAAAGCCAAGGACCATGGCATCATCAGTCAGATCGACGGTTACTTGGATGACGGCGACGAGGTGATCATCTTGGAGGACGTGGTCACCACCGGCGGGTCGGTGATGAAAGCGGTGGCCGCGGTACAGGCGCGAAACTGTAAGGTGCGGAAAATCCTGGCCATCGTGGACCGCTGCGAAGGCGGCCGGGAAAATCTGGCGGAACAAGGTTTGGCCTTGGAAGCCCTTTACGACCGGCACGATTTCGTGCCGCCGCAATGACATGACGGCGGAGATGGGACCACAACACGCGAGACTTGGTATTACGAGATTTGGCGCTACGAGAGGGACCTAAATGTCCCCATTTACCAGCGGCAGCTTGAACTCAGACCAGTTGAACCAGCTGGCCGATTGGGTCGTGGCCCAAGCGGTAGCCGGTCAGGAGCTGCCTCAGCTTTTTCCCGAATGTTGCGAGCGTCTCTGCGCCGCCGGCCTGCCTCTGTGGCGGGCTCATATCACCTTCGGCATTTTGCATCCCCTCTACGAGAGCATGAGCATAACCTGGACCCGGGGACGGCCCTTGGATGTGCAGAGCTATCTCCATCGTACCGAGGGGCCCTTTCCAGACGCCTTTCTGGCGAGTCCGCTCTATTACATGATGGAGACCGATACGCTCAAACTGCGCCGTCGGCTGGCGGGGCCAAACGCCGTGATCGATTTTCCGGTGCTGGAAGACATCAAGAAGCAGGGCGGCTGTGACTATTCCGCATTCCTGACCCACTTCAGTCAAGGCAAGTTGGACGGGGTGGTCGGATCCTGGACCAGCGATCGGTCGGAGGGATTTTCCGATGCCCACATCGCGGTTCTGGATCGCATGCAAAACTGTTTGATGGCGGCGGCTAAAATGTGGGTGCGCGAAGCCATCGCTGAATCCGTGGTGAATACCTATTTGGGCCCCAATGCCGGTTTGAGGGTCCTGGATGGCCAAATTCGGCGCGGTGATGGAGAAACCATCCGTGCCGCTTTGTGGTACAGCGACTTGCGGGATTCGACCCGCTTGGCCGGCGACATGAACCGGACGGATTACATCACCTTGCTGAATCTCTACTTTGAGGCCACCGCCGGCGCGGTCCTGGCCGCCAAGGGCGAGGTGCTGTCGTTTATCGGGGACGCGGTGCTGGCTATATTCCCTATGGAATTCCCTATGGACCTGGCCGGCGGCTCCGCGGCCGCGGCCTGCCGGCGGGCCTTGTCAGCTTATCGGGAATCGGAAAGACGTCTTGCGGCACTGAATGAAAATCGGCGGGCCGAGGGTCAAGACACGATTGCTTCCGGTTTGGCCTTGCACCTAGGCGATGTGATTTTCGGTAACATCGGCGTCCCCGAGAGGTTGTCTTTTTCCGTCATCGGTCCAACGGTCAACGAAGTGGCGCGATTGGAGGCTCTCACCAAGGAACTCGACTGCGCCGTTGTCGCCAGCCGTGCCTTTGCTGAGCATATCGGCGAGGCTTGGGTGGATAGAGGCCGGTTCCACTTAAAGGGCGTCGCCGAACCCATATCGGTTTATGTCCCTGAAAATCCGGTTGGACCGGCGCCTGAACCCGCGTCCTAGGGTTTCCTTGATGGTTCCTTGATGGCCCCACCGGGCTGCATTTTCGATCGGCGGCGGCGGTCAAGGGGGTCGAAGTTCGTGTTTCGACTCCTTTTTTGCCGATTTATTCGGTGAAACGCCCGAATCTGCCCCGTTTTTCGCGCTTACCTCCTTTTCATCTGGATTTGTCATGCGCATATTTGCGGTGCGTCGGATAACCGGGCGTCATCAAAATTTTGGGGAAGAGGTTTTTAAATGTCTGAGACGAAAAAAACGCTGTCGGCGTTGGAAAAGGAAATGGATAAATTTAAAAGCGCCAGCAGCCGCGTGGAAGCCAAGATTGTTGCCGCGGCCAAAGGTGTGGCCGCCAGCGTCACGGCGGCGGAAAAAATGGTTGAGCGTAAATTGACCGCCCGCGAAGTGAAGCAAAAGATCCGTGCGGTGGAAAAAGAACTGGCTCAATTGAAACGCACGTCTGAAAGAGAGTTGGCCCGCTTGGGCAAGGTCGTGCAAAAAGAGGTCACCGGTTTGCGCAAGGCGACGGACCGGGTGGCGGCCAAAGCGGAAAAGTCAAGCGACACGGGCGGCACCACCCGGCGGGGTCCCGGCCGTAAGCCAGGCGCGCGCGGGACGGCGGCCAAGGCGTCGCCCGGCAGGCCGGCGGCGAGACGGGCCGCGGCAGCCGGAACCACCGCCAAGAAGACCCCAGCCAAGAAGACCCCAGCCAAAAAGACTGCTGCCAAAAAAACCACGGCGCGAAAAACCACGACGAGAAAAACACCGGTGAGGCGTGCCGCCGCCGCGACGGAAGCGGCTGCTGGAACGGCCGCGACCAAGGCCCGGGCGCCCCGCCGCACATCGGCCAAGACGGCTGCTTCGGCAAGCGCGGCAAAACCGGCGGCGAAACGCGGCCGGCCGAGAAAGGTTGCGGCGCCAGCGGCTGAAGCCGCTGCGGCCAAGCCGGCGACGCCCAAACGGCGTCCGCGGCGCAAGACGGCCGCCGCCGCCAGCGACTAACGGGGCCGCGTGCCGTTAGGAAAAGACGCCGGCCGCTTATCGGGCACCGGCGTCTCTTTTTCGGCCGCACTTGCATCAGCGAGATCTATCCGGCGGGGCACGGACACCGCGCTGCGCCGCGGGGGCTCTGTTTCTCGAAGGTGCGTCGGGTTGACCGGGGATCATGGGGCAACAAGTCACATTTCCCCGTCAATTTGTCCCAATTTCGCCAAAAATTGAAATTAAATTAAAAAACAGTTAACATCTGGATCAACAATAGTGCCGAAACGTTAGGAAAATTTTCCAGATCTTCCGGAGAGAAGAGAGGATGAGGGAGAAGGCAATGTATCGGTCCGTGCAGGAAAGTGAGTCCCAAGGGGGTGGCTTGAGAAAAGTTTTCCACTGGGTGGAAGGCCTTGTGATCGGCGCTGCGGTCGCCGTGGGGTTCGTCTACGTCTTTGGGTTGCTGTTGTATTAGCTGATCCTTTTTGACCCCTTGCTTGATAAAGGTGCGGTTGCGCCCATCGCGGCCGCCGATGGGCTGGTCGTTTCTTTCGCCGGCCTTTTCCGATCCATCATACGGCCGCCTTACCAATAGATGAACCTTTGGCAACCTTGTCTTCTCTGGCCTTGAGGGCTGGGGGGCCGGCCCACACTTGATTCTCAGGATCGACCCAGAGCCCCTCGAAGCAACGGAGCAGACGATGAGCAATGTAGGTTTAGCGGCACAAAACGGCCAAGCAAACGCGACCAACTACGTCGCCCAGATCACCGAAAACTTCCTGAAGGAGGCCACGTCGATTGCCGAGCGCTACCGGCTGGCGCTTCCCGTCGGCGAGGAGTTGTCCAACTACGTGCCTGTCCTGACCGCCATGAGCGAGCGGGCCAGCGCCGATGAATTGGAAAAGGTGCGCATTGCAGCGCTCATGACCGCCCGCGACGGGCTGGACTATTTGAAGGCGGACTATATTGCCACCTCCATGAAAATGTTCCGCGACCGCGCTTTGCGCCCCCAGGGGCGGAGCCAACGCCAACGCCGTTCCGCCAGGCTCAACGACCTGAAAGAAAAGTCAGCGGCTTGAATGGATAAGGCAAGTCGTTTGCGGCCCTGACTTATTGTTGAGTGACCTTTGTCACATTCCTCCTACTTTAGTGTTGCGCTAGGCAAAGTGTTTCCCAATCTATTAGGAACCGGTTGGGCCGAGCCCGTCGCTTGCGGCGGGCGTCGGTTTTTGCTGCCGGAGAGATCATCTTTGCCAACCACCAGCATTCCGACGTTTCGTTCAGAATTTTGCAACATCCAAAGTTTGGAGGCGTACCATGGCATTAAGAATTGGGGACGAAGCCCCGAATTTCACCGCTGAAACCACCGAAGGCACCATCGACTTTCACAATTGGATCGGCGACGGCTGGGCCATATTGTTTTCCCATCCCAAGGACTTCACCCCGGTCTGCACCACCGAACTGGGCTACATGGCGGGATTGAAGCCCGAGTTTGACAAGCGTAATTGCAAAATCATCGGTTTGTCCGTGGATCCCGTCGATTCCCATGGCGAGTGGGCCAAGGATATCGAAGAGACCCAAGGCCATGCGGTCAACTATCCCTTGATCGGAGATCCCCAGTTGGCCGTGGCCAAGCTCTATGACATGCTGCCGGCGGACGCGGGCGACAGTTCCGAGGGGCGTACCGCGGTGAACAACGCGACCGTGCGCTCGGTCTTCCTGGTCGGCCCGGACAAAAAGATCAAGCTGTCGCTGACCTATCCCATGAGCACGGGCCGTAACTTCGATGAAATACTGCGGGTGCTGGAGTCCTGCCAGCTCACGGCGAGCCACAAGGTGGCCACCCCGGTCAATTGGAAGCCCGGCGAGGATGTGATCATCGTGCCGGCGGTCTCGAATGAAGAGGCCAAAAAAACCTATCCTGACGGCTGGAAAGAACCCAAGCCTTACATCCGCATCGTCCCGGCCCCCAACTAAGCGATCCGATAAGACATTCCGACAGAGCTTGGGCCGGTGGTTTTCCGCCGGCCCTTTTTTTGGCCGGCGTGTTCTTGGCGCGGAACGCCGATCAGATCAGCGTGATCACCACGACCCGGTTGGATTGAGAGCGTACGTCATCGCTGGTGAAGTCCATGAGGTGGTTCTCGCCGACGGCCTCGACGGCAATGCGGTCGGGATCGACGCCTCCGTCAATCAAAACCGTCCGCACCGTCTCGGCGCGGTCTTGCGCCAGGGCCTGATTGGACGCCGCGTCGCCCACCGTGTCCGTGTAGGCTTCAACGAGCACGATTTTGTTGGGGTCCAACCTGGCCTGTTCGATGATCTGAGCGAGAATTTGCTCGCCCCTGTAGTCAACCTGGGCGCTGGCGAATTCAAAGGGCACCAGGCCGATGAGGTTGTCGTCATGGATGACCAAGAGATCCACCGCCGGCGGCGGCCGCTCAACCGAGGGTTCCTCGGCCAAGAGTCCCATGGCCGTGTAAAAATCACCGCGGCAGTCCCAGGCTAAGGCAGCCGCCTCCGACGCCAAAATCTGTTGATACCAACAGTCAAAGGCCACCTGGGCTCTGGCCAGGTTTTGCGGGTCGGCGGGTGTATCGGGCCGGATCAAGACCTCGCGCAGCTGTTCGGACGCGGCCAACAGTTCGGAGGTTTGCCGCTTGCCGAGTTGCGCCGGGTCGATCGTGTCAGGCAGGGGGGTCAGACCCTTGGCGGCCATCTGGGCCTTTTGCGAAAAACGGTTCGACGCGGCGCTGGCCCCGGCTTTGGCGCCAAAGCGCGCCAGATCCAGATACCCGTCGTACAAGGCCCGATCCAGCGGAGCGTCGGGCTGTCCCAACTGCTCCGCTTCCCGCAAAGAATCAGTCGTGCAGGCGGTTAGCCACAGGACCAAAAAAGGCAGCAACAACACCCGAGCCTGGTGCCGCACGAACAGCTCCATTCATGATATCCCAGGCCCCGTCTCCGGGACGGGCCCGCCAAAGGCCTTTGTGATTAGACCGCGCGCTTCAGCTTCGCGCCGACCTTAAAACGAACGGTCTTCGATGCTTTGATGCGGATTGACTCGCCGGTGGCGGGATTGCGGCCGCGACGGGCGGGACGCTTCGCCACTTCGAAACTGCCAAAGCCCACCAGCTGAACTCTCTGGTTTTTTTTGAGCGACACGGTGATGGTATCGATCACCGCCGCGAGTGTATCGGTAGCGGCTTTGCGCGAGGAGTTCATCTGCGCTTGGATGACATCGATCAGATGATCCTTGTCGGACATGCCCTCAGGCGTGGCCTTGGCCCGCGCCGGCGCGGGCTTTTTCGCCGGTGTTTTCCTAGCAACAGCTCTGGTCGGTGC
Organism: Kiloniellaceae bacterium; assembly: GCA_028280915.1. GTDB lineage: Bacteria > Pseudomonadota > Alphaproteobacteria > Kiloniellales > Kiloniellaceae > JANQKX01. Next base: position 5,255 of record JANQKX010000515.1, on the reverse strand, counting down.
GGCCTTTTTCGCGGCGGCCTTCCTGGGCGCGGCTTTGGTTGCGCGCGCAGGCTTTTTCGCCGGTGCGGCTTTGGCGGTGCTGGTTTTTTTGGCAGCAGGCTTTCTGGCCATTGTCATCCCCCGAATCGATGTTGACAAACGTAAAAAAAGGGTGGGCTTTTTTAAGGTATTTCTCACGTTATGCAAACGTTTTGCGCCGCATACCTTGCGAAAATGACCATATGGCATAAGGCGATTTCGTATGTGATTGAGTTTTACCCTTATGGGATATGGTCAAAACGGAAATACGAACTGGAAAAGTGCAACGGAAAAACTTTGCCGAACAACGAAAAACCGGCGCTGAATCAGCGGAAATGTCGGCAGCACGGATGGATTCGGGGGATTTTGCGCAAGGTCGTCACTGGTTGTCACCGGCCGTCACAGGCGAGAACATGCCCGGCCAAATACAAAGAACCGCAAATCAGGATGCGTCCGCCGGCGTGGGACCGGGCCAAGTTGCGCAGGGCGTCCTCCAGCGACGGCTGGGGGCTGGCCGCCTTTTCCAAAGCCGCGGCCCGTTCCGCGGCCTCTTCGGCGGTCAGACTATTGGGCTCGCCGGGAATGGCCAGGGTCATGATCTGATCGGCCCCCGGGATCAAGGGGGTCAGAAAATCAATCGCGGCCTTGGTGTTGAGCATGCCGTAAATCAAGCAGAACGGGCGATCCCCCCAGTCGGCGGTGAAGTCGGCCAGCGCCTGACCGGCGGCCGCGTTGTGACCGCCGTCCAGCCAGATCTCCCATTCTCCCGCGCCTAGCAAGTCCTGTAGATTTCCGTCGTTCAAGGACTGCAGGCGCCCTGGCCAAGTGCTCGTCGTCAGACCTTGCGCAACGTCGCTGGGAAAGGACAAAAAGGAACGCAAGAATTGGCTGCAGGCGACGGCCGTCGCGCCGTTGATCGTCTGATGAGAACCGGGAAGACCGGGTTTTGGAAAAGGCCAGGCCCCGTGGTCATCACGATAGGTAAAGCCGTCCTCGGCGACGGTGAAGTCCCAGTTGTCCCCGAAACAAAAAAGCGGCGCGCCGACTTTGTCGGCCTGCTTTTGGATCACCGCTAGGGCCGAGGGCAATTGCGGCGCAACAACCGCCGGCACTTGGGGCTTTAGGATGCCGGCCTTTTCAAAAGCGATTTCCTCGATCGTCCCGCCTAGGTATTGGGTATGATCCATGGAGATGGGCGTGATGACCGTGAGATGGGGCCGCGCGACCACGTTGGTGGCATCCAGGCGGCCGCCCAAGCCGGTTTCCAAGAGCAAGATATCGCCCGGATCGCGGGCGAAGGCAAGCAGGGCTGCCACGGTGGTGATTTCAAAATAGGTAATGGGTCGACCCCGATTGGCGGCCTCGCAAGCCTGCAACAGGCTTACCAGCTCGGCCTCGCCGATCAGGTCCGGGCCCATGCGGATGCGCTCGTGAAAGCGCACGAGATGGGGCGAGGTATAGACCTGCACCCGCCGGCCGGCCGACTCCAGCATGGCGCGCAGCATGGCGATGGTGGAGCCCTTGCCGTTGGTCCCGGCCACGTGCACCACCGGCGGCAGTTTTTGCTCCGGGTGGTCCAGGGCCGCCAGCAGGTCAAAAACCCGGTCCAAGGCCAAATCGATGATTTTGGGATGCAGTTTGATTAAGCGGTCCAAGACCGCCCGGCTATCCGTATCTGTGACCATGATCGTCAATGCCGTATGGCACAAGCCGGCCTAGGCCGGCTCTTCCGCCACGATCTCCGCGTCGGTTGCCATGGCCTCTTCCCCCTTCAGGGGTACGACGGTGGCGCTGGGGGTCTTGTCGTTCAACAGTTTCAAGAGGCCGATCAGTTTGTCGCGCATTTCAGCCCGGGTAACCACCATATCCACCATGCCGTGATCGAGAAGATACTCGGAGCGTTGGAAACCCGGCGGCAAGACTTCGCGGATGGTTTCTTGGATCACCCGCTGGCCGGCAAAGCCGATGATGGCGCCCGATTCGGCCAGGGCGATGTCGCCCAGCATGGCAAAGGACGCGGTAACGCCCCCCGTCGTCGGATCGGTCAGGACCACGATGTAGGGCAGGCCAGCTTCCTTGACCATCTCCACCGCGACGATGGAGCGGGGCATCTGCATCAAAGACAAGATCCCTTCCTGCATGCGCGCGCCTCCCGAGGCGGGGATCACGATCAAGGGCGCTTCCTGCAAGACGGCCCGGCGGGCCGGGGCCAGCAGGCCTTCGCCCACGGCGATGCCCATGGAGCCGGCCATGAATTCAAAGTTAAAGGCGGCGAGGACAATGGGCAGGCCACCCATTTTGCCGTGGGCGACCAAAATGGCCTCGTTTTCCTTGCTTTGGGCGCCGGCCTCCTTCAGGCGTTCGCCATAACGCTTGCGGTCGCGGAACTTGAGCGGGTCCGGCGGGGAGGCGGGCAGCTCGATGGTGCTGAATTGACTGTCGTCGAACAACAGCTCCATGCGCTTGCGGGCGGAAATGCGCATGTGGTGATTGCAGTGGGGACAGACCTTCAGGTTCGCCTCCAGCTCGCGATGGAAGATCATCTGACCGCAATTGGGGCACTTTTCCCAAAGGTCGTCGGGCACGTCCCGCTTGGTGACCAGGGCTTGGATTTTGGGGCGAACGTAATTGGTGATCCAGTTCATTCGATCGAGATCCTAGATAGTGATCACTCAGTTTGACCCGACCGGACACCCGTTGCCAAGTCCCGGACCAAGGCATGGACGGCGGCGGCCACGTCGTCTTGGGGTTGGCCGGCTTCGTCCAGCCCGGCCTTGACGGTATCGACCAGGGCGGAACCCACCACCGCGGCATCGGCTACCGAGACCACTTCCTGCGCCTGTTCGGGCCGGCGAATGCCGAAGCCCACCGCCACGGGCAGGTCCGAACGGGCCTTGATGCGGGAAACGGCGGCGGCAATGCTGTCCCGCGCCGCCGACTTGGTGCCGGTGATCCCCATGACCGAGACGTAGTAGACAAAGCCGCTGGTATTGGTCAGCACCTTTTCCAGGCGCTCCGCATCCGAAGTGGGGGTGGCCAGGCGGATCCAATGAAGGCCCGCCGCACGAGCCGGCAAGCAAAGCTCGTCGTCCTCCTCCGGCGGCAGGTCCACGATGATCAGGCCGTCGACCCCGGCCTCGACCGCATCGGCCAGGAAGGCATCGACGCCGTAGCGGTAGATGGGATTGTAGTAGCCCATGAGGATGATGGGCGTATCGGGATCGTCGCGGCGGAAGTCCCGCACCAGCTCGATGGTTTTGCGCAGGGTCATGCCCGCGTTCAAGGCCCGCAGCGAGGAAGCCTGGATCGAGGGGCCGTCCGCCATGGGATCGGAAAAGGGCATGCCCAGTTCGATGATGTCCGCACCCGCCGCTGGCAGGCCCTTGACGATCCGAGCCGAGGCCTCCGGATTGGGATCGCCGGCGGTGACAAAGGCCACCAGGCCGCCGCGTCCTTCGGCTTTCAGCGCCGCAAAGCGCCGGTTCAGGCGGTCGTTTTTTGGGTCTATTTCACTCATGGCACCCGCGTCCTTACAACTCAACACCCAAGGCGTCGGCGACGGTAAATACGTCCTTGTCGCCCCGGCCGCAAAGATTCATCACGATGATATGGTCACGGTTGAGGTCCGGCGCCATTTTCCGCACGTAGGCCAGGGCGTGGGCCGGCTCCAAGGCGGGGATGATGCCCTCGATCCGCGAACACAATTGAAAGGCGTCCAAGGCCTCCTCGTCCGTGGCGGACACGTAGTTCACCCGGCCGGTCTCGTGAAGCCAGCTGTGTTCCGGACCGATGCCCGGGTAATCCAAGCCGGCGGAGATGGAAAAGGCATCCTTGATCTGGCCGTCATCGTTCTGCAACAGATAGGTGCGGTTCCCGTGCAGCACGCCCGGTTGGCCGCCCGTCAGAGAGGCGGCGTGCTCGCCGGTGTTGACACCCAGGCCGGCCGCCTCCACGCCGTAAATCTTCACCTCCGTGTCGTCCAGGAAGGGATGAAACAGGCCCATGGCATTGGAGCCGCCGCCGATACAGGCCACCAGGCTGTCCGGCAGCCGGCCCTCTGCTTCTTGCATTTGCTCGCGCACTTCCTTGCCGATGATGGACTGAAAGTCGCGCACCATGGCGGGATAGGGATGGGGACCGGCGACGGTACCGATGATGTAAAAGGTATTCTCCACGTTGGCGACCCAGTCCCGAAGGGCGTCGTTCATGGCATCCTTTAAGGTGCCCGTGCCGCTGGTGACCGAATGAACCTCGGCGCCCAGCAGCTTCATGCGGAAGACATTGGGGGCCTGCCGCTCGATGTCCGTTTGCCCCATGTAGATGGTGCAGGGCAGGGTGAAGAGGGCGCAGAAGGTGGCGGGGGCGACGCCGTGCTGCCCGGCGCCGGTCTCGGCGATAATACGGGTCTTGCCCATGCGCCGAGCGAGCAGGATCTGGCCCAGCACGTTGTTGGCCTTGTGGGAGCCGGTGTGGTTCAACTCGTCCCGCTTGAAATAGATCTTGGCGCCCCGGCCGGGTCCCCCGCCCAATTCGTCGCTGAGACGCTCGGCGAAATAAAGCGGGCTCGGGCGGCCCACGTAGTGTTTGGCGTAATAGTCGAAGTCCGCCTGGAAGCTGGGGTCCTGGCGGGCCGCCGTGTAGGCTTTTTCCACCGCCAAAATCAGGGGCATGAGGGTCTCGGCCACATAGCGGCCGCCAAAGATGCCAAAGTGGCCCCGTTCATCGGGCCCGGTGCGGTATGAGTTGGGCAGTTCCATGGTCAAAAGGCCTCGGGATTCATTGTTCTTTGGGCGTTTTCTCGGCGCGGCGGGCACGCCTTTCTTGCGGTCATCCTGATTAATTGGGCCGGACTTTGCCCTATTCCAAGTGCCGCCGCAATGCTTCGGGCCCGTCTATATTGTCACCGACACAAGGTTTTATGGGGCACTCCGCGTGGCGCTCGCCCTTCGGCCTCGGAATTCACAGGCTTTGGGCACGGGTCAAAAAGGCGCGGATCTTGTCCACGGATTTTTGCCCCCTGGCCAGCTCAACGCCGGAAGAGACGTCGAGCGCCGGCGCGCCGGAAATCCTGACCGCCTCGGCGATGTTATGGACCGTCAGGCCGCCGGCCAGCATCCAGGGCTTGGACCAGGCCTGCCCCGCCAGGAGCGCCCAATCAAAGGCGAGGGCATTGCCGCCGGGAAGGGCGCCCGCCTGGTCCTTGGGGGGCTTGGCGTCGAAGAGGAAGCAGTCCGCCA
>JANQKX010000510.1 GCA_028280915.1 Kiloniellaceae bacterium | reverse complement strand
CGGGTGTGGCAGCGGCTCTACGAGGCGCGGGTGGCCGGGCGGCGCATCTTGTTCGAGGGCGCGCAAGGGGCGCTCTTGGACGTGGATCACGGCACCTATCCTTTTGTGACCTCGTCGAACACCCATGCGGGCCAGGCCGCCGCCGGGGCCGGCGTCGCGAGTCGCGCCATCAACTATGTGCTGGGGATCACCAAGGCCTATACGACCCGAGTCGGGGCGGGTCCCTTTCCCACGGAACTGGAAGATGCCATCGGCCAGCGCCTGGGCGAGCGGGGCCGGGAATTCGGCACGGTGACGGGCCGGCGGCGGCGCTGCGGCTGGTTTGACGCGGTCTTGGTGCGCCAGACGGCCCGTATCGGCGGCATCGACGGCATCGCTCTGACCAAGCTGGACGTCCTGGACGGTCTGGAGGAATTGAAGGTCTGCACCGGCTATGAAATCGACGGTCAGGTCTATGACCACCTGCCCGCGTCCTCCAAGCTGCAGGCCCTGGCGAAACCGCGCTACGAAAGCCTGCCCGGCTGGTCGGATTCCACCTATGGCGCCCGCTCTTGGGCCGACCTGCCCGCCACGGCGGTGAAGTACATCCGCCGGGTGGAGGAACTGATCGAGGTGCCGGTGGCCCTGCTGTCCACCTCGCCCGAGCGGGACGACACCATCCTGGTGCGCGATCCCTTCGCAGGTTAAGGCCGGGCCGGCTTTTTTATGCCGCCGCTGGCTCCGCTTGCCGGGTAAAAACCTCGGCCAGGAGCTGAAACTCGGCCGTGCGGGGAGAGCTGGGGCGCCAGACCAGGCCGATTTGCCGGGCGGCGGGTGTCGCGAGGGGGATCAGGCAAATGTCCGTACCCCGGGTGACGCCCCCATCGATCGCCAGTTGGGGCAGCAATGTTACCCCCAGGCCGGCCGCCACCATCTGCACCATGGTAAAGAGGCTCGTGGCCTCGAATTGGCGCCGCAGGGGCGCGCCGGGTCGCTGGCAAATCTCCAGGGCATGCTGGTGCAGACAGTGCCCTTCCTCCAACAGCATGAGAGGCTGATCGGCAATCTCCGCGGTGGTAATGGCGCTGCGTTCGGCTAGGGGATGGTTCCGGGCGCAGGCAAAACAAAACCCGTCGCCGAACAGGACCTGCTGGCTCAAGGTGCCAATGTCGTAGGGCAGGGCGATCAAGGCCAAATCGATCTCCCCATCGTCCAAGTGCCGGAGCAGGCGAGTGGTTTGTTCCTCGCGCAGGTAGAGGCGCAGTTCGGGATGGGTCCGGCGCAACTGCGGCAGGACCCGGGGCAGAAAAAACGGGCTAATGGTGGGGATGAGTCCCAGCCAAAGCTCGCCGGTCAGGGGCGCCCGCTGGGACGCCGACAGGGCGACAATGTCTTCCGCGTCCCGCAGCAGAACCTGGGCCCGCGCCGCGATCTCCAAGCCGGCCGCGGTCATGCGGACCCGGCGCTTGGTGCGTTCCGCCAGGGGCAGGCCCAATAGGGTCTCCAGTTCCCGGATGCCCGCGCTCAGGGTCGAGGGCGTGATGTGGCACAGCTCGGCGGCCTTGCCGAAATGCCGGGTCTGGGCCAAGGCACTTAGGTATTGCAGCTGTTTCAGGCTGGGCAGGGGCTTCATCGAGGTCACGCAGATAATTCGATTTTTCCGAATAATAACTCATAAAAAGATCAATTCATAATCTTTTGTTCGATCCCATCTTTGACTGAGAGAGATTTTTCAACATCCAACCCTCAGGAGGGGAAACAATGACTCACAGCATCGACATCGGCATTGACGAAAACGACCGCCTGGCCATCGCGGAGGGCTTGGCCAGGTTGCTGGCCGACACCTACACCCTTTATCTCAAGACCCACAACTTCCATTGGAATGTATCGGGGCCCATGTTCAACACCCTGCATCAGATGTTCGAGACCCAATACACGGAACTGGCGACGGCGGTGGACGAGATCGCCGAGCGTATTCGCGCCCTGGGCGTGGCCGCGCCCGGCTCTTATGCCCAATACGCGGCCTTGACGCGCATTGAGGAGGAGACCGGCGTGCCCAGCGCCGAAACCATGATCGCCCAGCTGGTCAGGGATCAGGAAACCGTCGTGCGGACGGCGCGCCAGGTCTTTCCCGTCGCGGAAAAGGCCAGCGACGAGCCCACCGCGGATTTGTTGACCCAGCGCATGCAGATCCATGAAAAAACCGCCTGGATGCTGCGCTCCATGATCGCTCCCCAATGAGCGGAACAGCATGACCCGTCCTTGAGCCGTCAGCCGGCCGTTAACGAACTCTTTGCCATAACTTTGCTACCTTGAGGCAAGAGGCCATCAGCCCCCCAGGAACAACCCTTTAGGGCGCTGAAAAATATAGCAAAAATGCAAAGGATTTGGTGTTGAACACGGCCGAACAAAGTACTTTTTCGAGCGAGGTCGGCGGCTCGACCTATGGCGACCGGCTGGTCATCAAGGATCGTTACCATATTCTGGTGGAAAAGCGTCTGCCCCACCTGGACAACCCGGGTGGGGCCGAGGCCTATGCCGTGGGCCGGATCACCGGGGAGGGGCCGGCTTTGTTCGCCCTGGTGTGCAAGGAGCATCATTTTCTGCGCACCGAGGCGTTGCAGAACTTCTCGCGCCTGCAAAATGCCAAGTGCCTTGTGCCGATTGAAAGCGCCGTTTGCCCCTGGCCGTTGGACGGTCTGCGGCACCCGATCATGATCTTCGAACAGCCCCGCGGGCCGAAACTGGGCGACACCGCCGGCGGGCCCTTCCAGCCCTGGCGCGAGGACCAGGTCCGCGACATTTTGCTGTCTTCCGTGATCCCCCTGCTGGGCGAAATGGAAGACCGCTATTTGACGCACCGGGGCATTCGCCTGGAGAACGTGTTTTTCGGTGACCTGACCCAAAGTGATGTTGTGTTGGGCGAGGCGCTGTCCGGCCCGCCGGCCTATTGGCAGCCGGCCGTATACGAAACCATCGAAAGTGCCATGGCCAATCCCGGGGGCCGTGGCGAAGGCAGCCCGGCCGACGATATCTATGCCCTTGGCGTCTTGATCCTCATGTTGCTGAACGGCGGTAACCCGCTTGCGCACCTCAGCGATGACGAGATCATCGAGTCCAAAATCGAACGGGGTTCTTATGCCACCTTGGTGGCGCAAATCCGCCTGTCTTTGCATATGGTCGAGTTGCTGCGCGGCCTGATCTGCGACAATCCGGACGAGCGTTGGACGGCGGACGACGTGCGGCTTTGGCTGAACGGCCGCCATCTGAGCCCCAAGCAGCCGATTTTGCCGCGCAAGGCGCAACGGGGGTTCACCTTTCTCGACAGCGTTTATTATTCTGCTGAAGGACTGGCCTTTGCCCTGGCGCGCAACTGGTCCCTGGCCCGCGAGGTCGTGCTGCGGGGCCAGGTGGAGGTGTGGGTGCGGCGCAGCCTGGCGGATGATGAGAAGGCCGATATGATCCTGCGCGCCACTCAGTCGGTCGGCGCCGGAGCCGACGGCGAGGCCAATGGAGACCGTGCCTTGGCGCAGGTTTTGATCGCCCTTCATCCCCGGGCGCCCATCCGCTTGCGTCACTTTTCCGCCCGGATTGACGGGGTCTTTCGCGCCCTCGCGGTCACCTACGACGACCTGGCCAGCCAGGCCCATTTTTTGGAAGTCATCAAGGGGAAACTGTGGCAGAGCTGGATCGAGTTCCAGAAAGTCAGCCGTCCTGAACACAACTCCTACAAGAGGGACTTTGGCACCGCCGTACGCCGCTTGACACAGAACCGCCCGGGGTATGGCCTGGAACGGGTGCTTTATGAGTTCAATTCCGGCTTGCCCTGCCTCAGTCCCATGATCGGCGGCAACTTCGTGGGCGATGTTAAATCCTTGATGGTGACCCTGGACCGCATGGCGCCCAGCGATCCGGACGATAAAATGCCCATCGACACCCATATAGTTGCCATGCTGGCGGCCCATCATACAGGCATGCCCGAGGCCATCCTGCGGGGCTTGGGGGAACGCCACGACGAGGCCACTTACCGCTTGGACATGCTGCGGCTCTTGTGCGAGGGGCAGCGGGCGTTCGGCCCGGCCCACCTGCCGGCCCTGACTCGCTGGTTTTCCGATCTGTGCACGCCGGTTTTGGAATCCTATCGCAGCCGCGAGACGCGGGAGCGCCTGGCGCGGGAAATGCAGGCCGAGATCGAAACCGGCAGCCTGAACGGCTTGTTTTATCTGATCGACGACTACAATACCCGGCTGCGGGACAATACGGGTTTTGACCAGGCGCAGGCTCTGTTCTTGCGCTGCGCCCGCGAGGCGGCCTGGATCCGCGCCGGCGGTCTGACCGAGCCGGCCTATGTGAAAAAACTGGCGCGGCCCATCGCGGCGACGGTTTCCGCCGTGGGCGCGAGCCTTTCCTTGCTCGTCATGACCTTGCTTTATGTAACCTAGCTTTTGGGAAGGCCTTGTGGAAATTGTATAACCTGTCCCCGTATAATGGTGTTGTCCGATACTGCCTAACCTCGCAACCGGGAAATCCTCGCCGCCATGAGTGAAGATGTAAAACCAGATGCCGCCGAAGCCGCAGAAAACGGCAAGAAGGCGGAGGGCGCGCAACGGAGGGGCCAAAAGCGCGCCGGGAGCGGCAAAAAGCAGCCCTTGATAGTGGCCCTGATTTGTCTGCCCCTGGCTCTGGTGCTATGGCCCAGCTTTGCCATTTTGGCCATTTCCTTATCACCGACCATTCTGGCTTACTTCTCGGAGCGGTCCCAGCAAAAGTACCTGACCTATACCATCGGCATGATGAATCTTTGCGGCAGTTTGCCCGGCTTGGCCGCGGTATGGGGATTGGGCCATAGCCATAAGGCCCTGATGTTTTTGCTGGGCGACAATTTGACGTGGATGCTGCCTTTTGCCTTTGCCGGCACCGGCTGGCTGATTTACATGCTCTCCTCCTCCGTGGTTGCCTTTTACCATCGGGGGACCACACGGAACCGGCTCGAAGGGCTGGCGGAGAAACAGCGCGAACTCTATGAGGCCTGGGGGCCGGAGGTGGTCACCGAACAGGCGCAGGCCTACATCCAGATGTATGCCGACCAAGAGCAAGCGGAACAGGCCGTTGCCTCCGGCGCCGAAGATATCGAAGCCCAACCGGCAGGGTAGCCCAATCCGTCAGACCGCCGCCGGAGGGACCGGGTGGTAGAAGGGGCGGAACAAGCAGACCAAAACTTGGAATTAGCGGGGGTAGCGGTAGAATCTCTCCACCCAGATTGTCCCCATCCAGGCTCTCCCCGCCGTGTCCTAACCGCTGGCCCCTTTACCCGCTGGCCCCTTTACCCGCTGGCTAGGCGTTCCTCGATGGCGGCGTTGCGGATCGCCTTTTGCAGTTTTTCAAAGGCCCGCACTTCGATCTGGCGCACCCGTTCCCGGCTGATGCCGTACTGGACGGAGAGATCCTCCAAGGTGGTCGGCTCGTCCTTCAAGCGGCGTTCGCGCAGGATATGTTGCTCCCGCTCGTTGAGGCTCGACATGGCGGCCGTCAAGAGTTCCCGCCGCTTGCCCATCTCTTCGGATTCTGCCAGGATCTCTTCCTGATTTTCCGTTTCGTCCTCAAGCCAGTCCTGCCATTCGCCGTCGCCGTCCACCCGCAAGGGGGCGTTGAGGGAATGGTCGGGAGCCGCCAAGCGCCGATTCATGGAAACCACGTCCTGCTCGGGCACGCCCAGGGTATCGGCGATCTTCGAGACATGCTCCGGCTTCAGGTCGCCGTCATCGAAAGCCTTGAGCTGGCCCTTGAGCTTGCGCAGATTGAAGAACAGCTTCTTTTGCGACGCCGTGGTGCCCATCTTGACCAAGGACCAGGAGTGCAGAATGTATTCTTGGATGGAGGCGCGGATCCACCACATGGCGTAGGTGGCCAGGCGAAAGCCCCGCTCCGGATCGAAGCGTTTCACCGCCTGCATCATGCCTACGTTGCCCTCGGAGATGAGCTCGGAGAGGGGCAGGCCGTAACCGCGGTAGCCCATGGCGATCTTGGCCACCAGGCGCAGGTGGGAGGTGACCAGCTTGTGGGCCGAATCCACGTCCTCGCGCTCGCGCCAGGCTTTGGCCAGCATGTACTCTTCATCCTGGTCCAGCATGGGAAACTTGCGAATTTCCTGCAGATAGCCGCTGAGATTTCCTTCGGGGACCAAAACGGGAACTTTGGCATTGGCCATGTCACATTCTCCCATGGTTCGCGCACCGGTCCCGATGACCGATACAGCCTGTATCACACCTTCCTGGGGGGCATCCTGCCCAGCGAACCGGAAGCCTGCCGTCTGGCCTGTTATAGGGCCTGGGCTTTGGCCTCAAGAGCCTGTGCTGCCACGCGATCCAGAAATACTCACGTCACATCGAAAGGTCATATCACGGCGGACGGGATTTTCCAAATGACGAAAAATTCATTTAAAGGGATTCTAAACAGGTTTTCAAGGCTTTCAAATCGTTAGGCAATGGGCTTTCGAAAGATAAAAGCTCACCGCTTCGGGGATGACGAAAACCCAGGCTTTGGGCGTGCAGGGCCTGGCGCCCCAGTGTTTCGATGCTGCGCCGCAGCAAAGCGTCCCGGCCGGACCGGTTCTGCCGTTTGCGCCCGCCATAGAGGGGGTCGCCCAAGAGGGCATGGCCGGCGTGGCTCAAATGCACGCGGATCTGGTGGGTCCGGCCGGTTTTCAAGCGGCAGGTGAGGCGGCTGACCCGGCCGCCGCCATAGGTCTCCTCGACCCGGTAGCGGGTGAGGGCGGGTCGCCCGCCCCGGTCCAGCACGGCCATCTTTTTCCGGTTTGCGGGGCTGCGGCCGATGTTGCCCGCGTATTCCCCGTCGCGCGGTTTGGGCACGCCCCAGGCAAAGGCCGCATAGTGACGCGCGATGGAGCGTTCGGCGAATTGGGACACCAGGTCCCGGTGCGCGGCCTCGGTTTTGGCGGCCACCATGATGCCGCTGGTATCCTTATCCAGGCGATGGACGATGCCGGGCCGCAGTTCGCCGCCGATCCCGGTCAGGGACGCGCCGCAATGGGCGATCAGGGCGTTCACCAGAGTACCGTCCGGATTGCCGGCGGCCGGGTGCACCACCAGTCCGGCGGGCTTGTTGATCACGATAAGATCCTCGTCCTCGAAAAGTATTTCCAGGGGAATGTCCTGGCCCCGCGGGGCCGCAGGTTGAGGGTCGGGGATGACTATGGCAAAAGTTTGACCCGACTTGGCCTTGACGGCGGCATCGCGCACGGGCGCCCCCGCCAAGGTGACGTGCCCCCCATCAATCAGGCTTTTGATCCGGCTGCGCGACAGCGCCGGCAGGGATTGAGCCAGGGCCCGGTCCAGGCGCTGGGGCGGCGCCCCCTCGGGCAGGGTCACCCGAGTCTCGGGGCCGGAGCCCGGATCTTTCCTCTGCGCGCCTTTATCCTCGCTCACTGATATCCCCGCTCACTGACATTCTTGGTTACTAACACCCTCGGTCACTAATATCCTAAGGTCACTGGGCCAATTCCCGGAATTTTTAACCCGCGCACGGCGTAACGCCCGATTGTCCCGTCTGGCCGGGGTCAGTATAAGACTTTTCCCAGGGGATCATCAGCCCCTTCGCCCATCGGATTTTTGGCGCCTTCGGCCTGAGGGCGGTCCGGCGTTCCTTGGGCGCCGTCCAACAGGTTGAAGCGAGCGGCGTAAGCAAAATGGCAGAGTTGGCGAAATGAAAGTCTTGATGACGTTGATTGTGGTGATGGGGATCGCCATTTTGGTGGCTTTGGCTTTGGTCGCCTACGGCATCGTCTCGGGCCTGGGGGATAAAGACCAGCCCGGATTTGGCGATATCAGTTATCCCATGCCGGCGGGCTGCAGCTTGGCGGCCAGCCACGTGACCGAGGATCAGATCGTGCTGCGCTTCGACGGCCCGGCCGAGCGGGACTGCCAGCGCCTGTTGTTCATCGATCCGACCAGCGGCAAGCTGCGGGGCAGTTTGCTGTTTCCGGCCAACTGAGGCGGGCCGGTCTTAAACAGCCCAGATGCCGAAAAAAAGAGGAGAAAAGCCCGTGTCGCAGCCCGTCTCGCAGCCCCTGTCGCAGAAAGTCCTGGTGGATTTTGCTTCCGACAACGTGACCGGCGCGGCGCCGGAGGTCATGGCGGCTTTGGTCGCGGCCAACGACGGTACTCAGGTGTCCTATGGGGACGACGAGATAACGGCGCGCCTGACCGCCCGTTTCCGCGAGATCTTCGAGTGCGATTGCCAGGCGTTCCCGGTGGCCACGGGCACCGCGGCCAATGCGTTGGCCCTGGCGGTGCTGACGCCGCCCTATGGCGCGCTCTATTGCCACCGCTTGTCCCATATCAACGGGGACGAGTGCGGCGCGCCGGAGTTTTACAGCGGCGGTGCCAAGTTGGTGACCTTGGACGGCCCCGGCGCCAAGATCGACCCGGCGGCTCTAGCGGCTGTCTT